>NZ_JALKFW010000184.1:0-93716 GCF_023243055.1 Frankia sp. AgPm24
CCCGCCCCGCCGGGCCGCCCCGCCCCGCCGGGCCCCCCCGGCAGGGGCCCCTTCGCCGCCTGCCGCCGGCCCCGTTCAGCGGGCGCGCACGGCCCCGTTCTGGACGGCCGTGGTGGGCGTGACCTGCGGCGCGGGGGCGGTGGTCGCGGGTGTCTGCCCGTCGCCGTCCACCGGTGGGGCCGTGGACCCGCTCGCCGTCGGCGCGGGCGCGGTGGGCGGCGCGCTCGCCCCCGCCGGGCCGCTCGGGGCGGTCGGGGTGGGGGCCTGCGGGGCCACCGACGGGCCCGGCACCGTGGTGCCACCACCGGTGGCGGCGTCACCGCCCAGGTCGGCCGCCGTCGGCGTGTAACCGAAGAAGGTGAGCGCGACGATGGTGGCGTTCAGCGCCATCGACGTCGCACCGCGCTCCGGGCGGGCCTGGGCGCCGGGCCAGGTGTGCCCGCCGGCCTGCATGACCAGCAGCCCGACGTCGCGGTCAGCCGGGCAGCCCGACCACACCGTGCGGGACCAGTCGGCGGTGTCGACCGCCGAGGAGCGGGCGCCCGAGCAGCCCAGCGCGGAGGCGTACCGGGCCAGCCGGTCCGGCGCCGGCTGGGCGACGCTGCCGGTGTACGGCGCCGCCCGTGCCGGCCCGCCACCGTCCAGCGGTGCGATCGGGTCCCCCGCCCCGTGGATCTCCAACAGGCTGGCGGACGGGCGAGCGCACGACGTCGGCAGCACACTCGCCGCCACCGCCACGGCCGCGACGAAGCGACCCGGCAGCCCGCACAGCGCGGTGAGCACCATGTCCGCGCCGTCGGCGTAGCCCACGGTGAAGATCCGCTTGACGTCCAGGCACATCCGGCCGGTCAGATCGTTGAGCAGCAGCCCGCTGAACAGCACGTCGTCGGGCCCGACCGCCGCCGAACGCGGGAAGTTCCACCGGGCGCGCTCCCCGACCGGGAAGGCGACCACGAACCCCGCTCTGGTGCCCTGGTCGGCCAGGTGCGTGTACGCCTCGAGATCGAACGCGCTCTGACCGGTGTCGTGGTAGCCGACGAGCAGCGGCAGCGGCCGCGCCGCGCCACCGGCCGCGCCGGTGGGCACCGCGAGCACGTAGGACCGGGTCACGCCGGCGACCTGCAGCGTGCGGGTACTGACCCCCGAGGGCAGCGTCCGACCGGTCACACAGCCACTGGTCGGCGGCGGGGGAACCGTCGGTGTCGGTGCGGCGGACGACGCCGCGGCCGCCCGCGGACTGTCCGAACCCGCCGGGCCGCCATCGGCCGCGGTCGTCCTCGCCGGGCCCGGCCCGCGCGACATCGCGTACCACAGCAGCACCAGCAGGACGCCCACAGCCGCGATGATCGGCAGCCACACGGTGTTCGTCGTGCGGGTCCGGTGCCGCAGCGCCGCGCGACGTCGGCCCCCCGGCGGACTACCGGAGACCACGGCGCTGAGCCGGTTCGGCGGCCAGTTGGCCGCAGGCGGCAGCGATCTCCCGCCCCCGGGTGTCACGCACCGTCGTGGAGATGCCACGTTCGCGCAACCGGCGAACGAACGCCCGCTGCCCGGACTCCGCGCTGGCCCGCCAGGACGAGCCGGCCGTCGGGTTGAGTGGGATCAGGTTCACGTGTGCCAACTGGCCGGAGAGCAGGGTGGCCAGGGCGTCCGCCCGAGGCACGTCGTCGTTGACGCCATCGATCAACGCGTACTCGATGCTGACCCGCCGCCCGGTGCGCTCGGCGTAGGCCCACGCCGCGGCCAGCACCTCGGCCACCGGCCACCGGTTGTTGATCGGGACCAGTTCGTCGCGCAGTTCGTCGTCCGGCGCGTGCAGGGACACCGCGAGTGTCACCGGCAGTCGCTGCTCGGCCAGCCGGTGCATCGCCGGCACCAGGCCCACCGTGCTGACCGTGAGGCCACGCGCGGACAGCCCGAGCCCCTCCGGCGGCTCCGCCACCAGACGGTGCAGCGCCGCGAGGAGAGCGCCGAAGTTGGCCAGCGGCTCCCCCATCCCCATGAAGACGACGTTCGACAGCCGCCGGTTGCCCTCGCCGAGGTCGCCGCGGCGCAGCGCCCGCGCCGCGTGGACGACCTGCTCCACGATCTCCCCCGTCGACAGGTTGCGGGTCAGCCCGCCCTGACCGGTGGCGCAGAACGGGCAGCCCATCCCGCAGCCGGCCTGGCTGGAGACACAGACCGTGGCCCGGTCCGGATAGCGCATGATCACCGACTCGATGAGCGCGCCGTCCCCGGTCCGCCAGGCGATCTTGCGGGTCTGGCCGTCATCACAGGTCAGCGTCTTGGCCGGGGTGAGCAGCCGCGGCAGCAGCGCCGCGAGCAGCGGCTCACGGATCCGCTCGGGCAGGTCGGTCATCTGCGCGGCCGTGTCGACGTCGAGCAGCCGGGCGAAGTAGTGCCGGGAGAGCTGGTCGGCACGGAAGGCCGGCAGGCCCAGCGAGACGGCGACCGCCCGACGATCCTCCCGGCAGAGATCGGCCAGGTGTCGGACGGGCCGCCCCGTCCGCCGCGACAGGGTCAGGCTGACCGACCGGTCGGCTGGTGCGGATGCCTGCGCCGTGGGGGCCGCTGGCGTGGGGGTCGCCGGCCCGGGTTGGGCTGACCCGGGTTGGGCTGACCCGGATGGGGCGGTCGAGGAAGTCATAGCGGCTCCAGTGTGCCAGCCAGCCGCTGCCCAGACGAATACGGTGATTCGCCCCGGACCCGCGGGGCAGCCCGGACGTCCAGGTCAGCCGACGTCAGTGCAGGAAGGCTGTCAGCAACAGCCAGGAGATGGGAGCGGTGCACAACAGCGAGTCCAGCCGGTCCATGATGCCGCCATGGCCGGGTAGCAGACTGCCCATGTCCTTGATACCGATGTCCCGTTTGAGCAGCGATTCGCCGAGATCCCCGACGGTGGCGGTGGCGGCGGTGGCCAGCCCCAGCAGCATCCCCTGCCAGGCATGAGCCCCCAGCGGCCAGGCGACCACCACCGCGGCGACGGTCACACAGGCGAGCACGGAACCGGCGAAACCCTCCCAGGACTTCCCCGGTGACACACTGGGTGCCAGCTTGTGGCGACCGCCGGAGAGCACGCCGGCCGCGTAGCCACCGATGTCGCTGGCCACCACCGTGCCGATGAAGGCCAGCACCCGAAAGCTGCCCTGGGACGCCCCGGTCAGCAGCGCCGCGAACCCGGCGGGGAAGCCCACATAGGCGGCCACGAACACGATGCCGGCCAGATCACGCAGCAGTCCGTCGCTCGGCCCGAGGACCCGCGTGACGATCGCGGCCGCGATCGTCACCAGCACCGCGGCCAGCAGGCCGTCCAGCCCACCGAGGAAGGCGACGGGAGGGATCACGAACGCACCCACGGCCAGCGGCACGATCGGGATGCGCCGTCCGGTCAGGCGCAGCGCGCGGATGACCTCGACCGTCCCGATCGCGACCGCGGCACCGACCACGACGGTGAACGCCGCACGGACGGTGAACAGCGTGACCAGGATGATCGCGCCCAGCAACGCGCCGACGCCGATCGCCGCCGGTAGGTCGCGTCCCGCTCGGGACCGCCGGGGCGGGGCCGTCATCGGTGCTTCGGAGTTCGCGCTCTGCCCGCCGTCAACCACGGTCGGGCCGTTGACTGCCGTCATGAAGGCTTTCATCCCGACGCAGAAATCCGGTTCGAACAGGGCGACCCGCGCGGATCACACTGACAGCAGATCCGCTTCCTTGAGTCGGAGCAGCTCGTCGACCTGCCCGACATAGCGGTGCGTGGCCTCGTCGAGGTCCTTCTCCCCCCGGCGGCCCTCGTCCTCACCGGCGTCGCCGTCGCGGACGATGCGGTCGATGGCGTCCTTGGCGTGTCGCCGCACGTTACGGATACTGATCTTGGCGTCCTCGGCCTTGCCGCGCGCGACCTTGACCAGGTCCCGGCGACGCTGCTCGGACAGCTCCGGGAAGACGATCCGGATGATTGTGCCGTCGTTGCTGGGGTTGACGCCCAGATCCGAGTCCCGCACGGCCTTCTCGATCGCCGCCAGTGACGACTTGTCGTACGGCGTGACGATCACCATGCGTGGCTCGGGGATGTGGAACGACGCGAGCTGCTGTACGGGTGTCAGGGCACCGTAGTAGTCCACCACGATCTTGGAGAAGACCGCGGGGGTGATACGGCCGGTACGGATGTTCGCGAAGTCCTCCTTGGCGACCGTGACGGCCTTCTCCATCTTCTCCTCAGCATCGAGAAGTGTGTCGTCGATCACCGCAGTTCCTTCCGTCCGCTGCTCGCTACGATCACGATGCTCGCACAGCCGTCCGACGCAGTGTCCCGTACCGGCTCACCGCCGGGTGGCCCGGGGTGGCACGCCACGCCACGGTCGATGCATCCCACCCGCCGGTGGGTGCCGGCCGGGGCTCCGGCTGGAGGCCCGGCCGGAGCACCGGCCGGGGCCCGGCAACGCGAAACCGGCGGGTGGTCAGGTCGACCACCCGCCGGCTGGTCCGGTCTGATCCGATCCGATCCACGGTTCCCCGCGGCCGACCGGGTCAGCGCGACCGGTGCGCCCGTGCTCAGGCCTGCCGGATGTTGAACCGGGAGAACCTGGCGATCTCGATCTTCTCGCCCAGTGTCGCGCCGGCCTGGTCGACCATGGCCCGGATCGTGAGCTTTCCGTCCTTCACCCAGGGCTGGTCCAGCAGGACGCTGGCCTTCACGTAGCCGTTGACCCGGCCCTCTACGATCTTCGTGATCGCGGCCTCGGGCTTGCCCTCTTCCCGCGCGGCCGCCTCGTAGATCTTCCGCTCGGCCTCGAGCACCTCGTTGGGGATCTCGTCGGCGTTCACGTACAGCGGGTCAGCAGCCGCGATGTGCTGCGCGAGGTCACGGGCCAGCTGCTTGAAGCCCTCGGTCTTGGCCACGAAGTCCGTCTCGCAGCGCACCTCGACCAGCACACCGAGGGTCGGCGGGAGCTGCGGGTCGGTCCGGTGCAGGTAGGACTCGACCAGGCCGTTGGCGGCGCTGCGGGCGGCACGCTTGGCGACCTGCGCCTTGCCCTTCTCCCGCAGCCAGGCCTTTGCCTTCTCGAAGTCGCCGTCGTGGTCGACCAGCGCCTTCTTGACGTCGCTCATCCCGGCCCCGGTCAGTTCGCGGAGCTTGCGGATGTCAGCAACGGGGATGTCTGCCATGGTGCTCTTCTCGTCGGTGAGATCGAATGCTGTCGTTGTCCAGACCGGGGCGCGCGGCACCGCGGGGTCGGATCAACGGTCTCACGAGCTGTCCGCCCATGCCGCCGTGGGCCGACCCGCCTCGGAGCCGCCCGGCCCCGAGGGGGATCAGACCGCCGAACCGACCGGGGCCTGGGGCTCGCTCTCGGCCACCACGGCAGCCGCGTCGTCGACCACGGGCGTCTCGGTGGCCGCGCTCGCCTCGGTGACCGCGGGCGTCTCGGTGACCGCAGGCGCGTCGCTGGCCGCCTCGGCATCGGTGGCCGGGGCTGCCTCGGCATCGGTGGCCGGGGCCGCGTCGGCATCGGTGGCCGGGGCCGCGTCGGCCGTCGGCGCCGCGCCCTCACCGCGCAGCACCGCCTGCTCCCACTCGGCCAGCGGCTCGTTGCCCGTCGCCGGCTCGGGCTTGGCGTCCGCCGAGCTCGAGGCGCCGGCCCGGGACATCAGACCATCGGCGACCGCGTCCGCGACCACACGGGTCAGCAGGGCGGCGCTGCGGATGGCGTCGTCGTTGCCCGGGATCGGGTAGTCGACCTCGTCGGGGTCGCAGTTGGTGTCGAGGATGGCGACCACCGGGATACCCAGCTTGCGCGCCTCACCGACCGCGATGTGCTCCTTCTTCGTGTCCACGACCCACACGGCGCTCGGCACCCGGCTCATGTCACGGATGCCGCCGAGGGTCCGCTCGAGCTTGGCCTTCTCCCGGCTCAGCACGAGCTGTTCCTTCTTCGTGCGGACCTCGGTGCCGCCGGTGACCTCGATCTCCTCGAGCTCCTTGAGCCGCTGGAGCCGCTTGTAGACGGTGGAGAAGTTGGTCAGCATGCCACCGAGCCAGCGCTCCTTGACATACGGCATCCCGACCCGCGCGGCCTGCTCCTCGATGGCCTCCTGCGCCTGCTTCTTCGTGCCGATGAACAGCACCGTGCCGCCGTGGGCCACGGTCTCCTTGACGAAGTCGTACGCGCGGTCGATGTACGAGAGGGTCTGCTGCAGGTCGATGATGTAGATGCCGTTACGCTCTGTGAAGATGTAACGCTTCATCTTCGGGTTCCAGCGCTTGGTCTGGTGCCCGAAGTGAACGCCGCTCTCCAGCAGCTGCTTCATCGTGACGACGGCCATGGCACGTCGCTCCTCTCCGCCCGGCCGCAGCCGGACGCCTCGGTTGTGACGGCGCCGCCCCGCGGCTGGCGCCCCTGACGCCCGTGGTCATGGCCATCGCAGGTGCGATGGACCGAGGCGACCCTCCCGAGAACCTGCCCCGCGGGCTGTTCCGCCAGCAGCGATACCGGCGGTCAGACCAGCTGCGGGCCGGTCGGAAGTGGGCGTGCGAACTGGGTTCGGAGACCGATCCCTGTGGTCATGGTACCCGCCCGAGCGCCGGGGTCTCAGCGGCTGTCACCCCACGCCGGGACCCCCGTCACCGGCCGCGCGGACCGGCATGTCGGCGCGGCCGGCGCGACCGTCGAATCGATCTTGGACAAGGCGGCGTACCAGCCCCGTCCACAGCCTGCCCCGGGACGGCGACCCTGCCGCTATCCCGCAACGGTTCGTCCCGCTGTCGCCGCATCGCAGGTCAGCGGCGTGACCGCGGCCTTCCCCGCGCAAATTGTCCACAGCGCGAAACATCGTGCTTTCCAAGCCGTGGAATTACCCGCACCGTGGAACGCGGTCGACCCGCCGCGTCGCGGGTCGACCAGCGGCGGCCGGGAGCACCCCGGACCATCCCGGCCGCCGCACCTCCCCCGACCCCGGAGGTCGTTGCCCATGCCCCGCACGCCCCGTCCCGATCCGTGGTGGTTCGTCGTGCCGACGTTGGCCATCCTGATCGCCCTGGGCTGGCCTTCGCGCCTGCCGGTCAACCCTCGAGCGGACCCGCGAGCCACCGTCCTGTCCGAGCGGCCGGCACTCGCGGCGGGCCGGGCCGAGGTGGCCCCGCCGCCCCGGCCCGGCCCGCCGCGTGGCGCTGTCGCCGTGGTCGATCCGATCCGCCAGGCCCTCGCGCCGCTGGCCCACCCGGCCGTGCCGAACGCGACGCCCGCCACGATGCCGGTCACGATGCCGGTCGCGACGGCCACCCCAGGTGGCTCGATCACCCACCTGACCCCCGATCCTCTCCCCGGGCCGAGTGTTACCAGGCCCGGGGCTTCCAGGCGACCGGCCCTGCCCCCGCCGGTCGCTACCCGTCCGGGCATCCCCTGGGCGTCGCCGCCTCGCCGACGGTCGGGATACCCGCACCGGCCGCGAGCGGCTCGGCTACGGCTGCTGGCGGGTCCCGACCCAGGTTGGGATGGCCGCTACCCGGGCCGGTCGCCGTCAGCCGCGCCTTCGAGCGACCGGCGACGCCCTTCGGTCCCGGGCACCGCGGCGTTGATCTGCCCGCCCCGCCCGGCGGCCCGGTGATCGCGGCCGCCGACGGCACGGTGAGTTTCGCCGGGCCGGTGGCGGGCCGCGGCGTGGTGACGGTCACGCACGGCGAGCTGCGTACGACCTACGAACCCGTGCTTCCCACCGCCCAGGTCGGCGCGGTACTGCGCGCCGGTGAACCGCTGGGCACCCTGCTGGCCGGTCACGGCGGTTGCCCGGCTCCGGCCTGCCTGCACTGGGGGCTGCTCCGCGGCAGCGAGTACCTGGATCCGCTGGGCATGTTCCGTCGCGTCCCACCCCGCCTGCTACCGCTGGGCGGCGTCAACGCCAGGTAGGAGCACCGCCTCGCCAGGCGGCGCGGAACAGGCGCATCCCCGGGTCGGTCAGGCCCGGGGATGCGCCTGTTCGAAGGCCGCCCGGAGCCGTTCGGGCGTCACATGGGTGTAGATCTGCGTGGTCGCGAGACTGGCATGGCCGAGAAACTCCTGGACCGAACGCAGGTCGGCGCCCCCCTCGAGCATGTGCGTCGCCGCCGAGTGGCGCAGCCCGTGCGGGGTCAGCCCCGCAGGCAGGGCGGCGTCAGCCATACGTAGCCGCAGCACCCGCCGCACGGCGCGCGGATCGAGGCGTCCACCGCGCTGACCCAGCAGCAGGGCCGCCCCCGCGGCACCGGTCGACAACCATGGTCGCCCGGCCCGCAGCCAGGCGCGCAGGGCCGCCGCGGCTGGCACCCCGAAGGGCACACTGCGTTCCCGGCCGCCCTTGCCCCGCACCCGCAGCAGGCGCCGCTCCTCGTCCACGTCGCCGAGGTCGAGGCCACACAGCTCGGAGACCCGCAGCCCGCTGCCGTACAGCAGCTCCAGCACCAGGTCATCGCGCAACGCGACAGCGCGCCGGGTCCGCGCCGCCGCCTCACGCTGCTGGCCCACCCCCGCGGCCGATGCCGGCGGCGGCGAGGCCGGGGGTGCCGAGGCGAGCAGGGTTCTGGCCGCCTCGGCGCTGAGGATCTGCGGGACCTGGCGGACCGTGCGCGCGCCGACCAGGCGGGCGGCGACATCCTCGGTGAGATAGCCACGGCGGGCGGCGAAGGCGCAGAAGACCCGCGCCAGTGAGGCCCGACGCGCCAGCGTGGCCGGGGCGACCCCGGCCACGCGCATGGCGGCCAACCAGCCGCGCAGAAGGTTCAGATCCAGCTCGGCGAGATCGGCGGCCCCGGCCCGTGCCGCGTGCGCGCGCAGACCCGCGAGGTCACCCAGATAGGCCCGGACTGTCTGCGGGGACCGGTTGCGCTCGGCGATGAGATGGCGCCGGAAGGCCAGCGTCGCCTCGGCCCAGCCCTGGCCGCCGGCACCCGCCTCCGCGGGTTCCTGTCCTGCCGTCACGTCCTGTCCTGCCGTCACGTCCAGGACGGTGCCGGTGGCCGGGCAACCCGTCAAGGCCTGCGCGCGGGCCGGCCGAACCTCACTGCCGGCGGGTGGTGGACGGGGCCCGGCCGAGTTCGGTGAGCCGGTATCCCCCGGGCACCGCGTCGACGAGCCCCTCGACGACCAGCGGCCCCAGCATCGCCAGCACGTCCTGGGGTCGCAGGCGCAGCGCACCGGCCAGTGCGGACAGTCCGATCGTGGCCCGGGCGGGCATCGCGTCCAACAGCTCCCGGACGATCGCGGACAGCCCGTCGCGGGCGTCGCGGGCGTTCTCGCGCCCGGCGAACGAACCGACGTCGGCGATCTCCTCGCAGATGTCGTCGGCGCTGGTCACGAGAGTGGTCTGCTCCCGGAAGTCGCGTAGCAGCCGATGACAGCCGGCGCTGGTGGAGCTGGTCACCGGACCCGGCACGGCCAGCACCTGACGCCCGAGTCGCCGCGCGTGCGCGACGGTGTTCAGCGCCCCGCTACGCAGCCCCGCCTCGACGATCACCGTTGCCCGGCACAGCGCGGCGATCACCCGGTTGCGGGTCAGGAAGCGGCGCCGAAACGGCGGTGTGCCCGGCGCGATCTCGCTGATGACGGCGCCGACGTCGGCGATCTCGGCCAGCAGCCGCGCGTGCGCGCCCGGGTAGGGCACATCGACACCGCCGGCGAGCACCGCGATCGTGCGGCCGTGGGCGGCCAGCGCCGCCCGGTGGGCGGCGGCGTCGATGCCGAAAGCGGCTCCTGACACGATCGTCCAGCCACGTTCGGCCAGGTCGAAGGCGATCTCGCCGGCCAGATGGAGCCCGTAGCTCGTCGCCGCCCGACACCCCACCACCGCGACGCTCCTCGCCGCGAGCTCCTGCGGATCCGCCGGACCACGCACCCACAGACACAACGGCGCGCCCGGCAGCGCGCCGCCCCGCTCCCCGGGCAGGCGATCCAGGGCGTCCAGCGAGGTCGGCCACTGCGGATCACCGGGGCACACCAGGCGGGCCCCCACCCGGGCGGCGGCCTCCAGATCGCGGTGTGGGTCGACCCCCGGGTGCGCCGCCCGGGCCCGCTCCCACACCGCCGCGGCACCGAACCGGCCCACCTCGAGAGCCACCGCGCGCCGCTCCGGGCCGTAGGCGCGGGACAACGCGACCCGGGCGAGCCGCTCCGGGCTCGACGCGTCGCCACCGGCCGCCCCGATCGGCCCCGGCCGGACCGGCTCCGGCTCGGCGGACTCGCCGCGCGCACTCATCTCGCCCACCCGGGCAGCCGCAGATCGAGGGCCGCCCCGACCTGCTCGGCTCCTGGCTGCGACCGATCGGCGAGATCGGCGAACGTCCAGGCCAGGCGCAGCACGCGGTCGAACCCGCGCAGGGTCAGCAGGCCCCGTTCAAGGGCCCGTTCAGCCGGCGCGACCACCCTGCGGGGCAGCGGCCAGTCGCGGCGCAGCACCGGACCGGGCACCTGGGCGTTGCACCGCCATGGGGTGGCGGCCCATCGGGTGGCCGCCCGTTCGCGGGCTCGCGCGACCCGGGCGGCCACCGTGGCTGTCGGCTCGCAACGCCGCGCGTCGGCGCGCAGCTCGGCCCGGCTCGGCACACTGAGCGCCACCTGGATGTCGATGCGGTCCAGCAACGGCCCGGACAGCCGGGCGAGGTAGCGCCGACGGACCAGGCTCGGGCACTCGCAGGCCGCCGAGCGCGACCCCTGCGCCTTCGCGCACGGACATGGATTGGCCGCGAGAACGAGCTGGAACCGCGCCGGGAAGCGGGCGGTCACCCGGGCCCGGGCGATCTCGATCGTGCCGGTCTCCATCGGCTGGCGCAGCGCGTCGAGGCTTGATCTGCCGAATTCCGGAGCCTCATCGAGGAACAGGACGCCGTGGTGCGCCTGGCTGGCCAGACCGGGTCGTACCACCGCCACACCCGAACCGACCAGCGCCGCGGGCGTGGCACTGTGATGCGGGTTGCGATAGGGCGGCCGGGTGATCAGCGGGGCCTCGACCGGAAGCTGCCCGGCCACCGAATGGACCGCGGTGACCTCCAGGGCGGCGCCGCGGTCGAGATCGGGCAGCAGGCCCGGGAGCCGGTCGGCGAGCATCGTCTTGCCGCTGCCGGGTGGGCCCTGCATGTACAGGTGGTGGCCGCCCGCCGCGGCGACCTCCACCGCCAGGCGCCCCCGGCTCTGCCCGACCACCTCGGCCAGGTCACCCGCCTCGTCCGCCGGCATGCCGGGTGGGGCCGCCGCGGCCCCCGGGCTGCGCGGTGAAGCCTCCCGGACCGGGGCGGGCGCCGCTCCCCGGAGCATGGCGAGCACTCCGGCGAGATCCTCGGCCGGCTCCACCCGGGCGCCAGGCACGAGTGCGGCCTCGGCGGCGTTCGCCGCCGGCACGACCATCCGCTCGATACCAGCCCGGGCCGCGCGAAGCACCGCTGGCAGCACCCCCCGCACCGCCCGCACCCGCCCGTCGAGGGCCAGTTCCCCCAGGAAGAGCCACCCGCGCAGGGCGTCGCGGGGCACCACCGCGGCCGCACCCAGCACCGCGACCGCCATCGCCAGGTCGAATCCGCTGCCCGCCTTGGGCAGCGTCGCGGGAAACAAACCGATGGTGATGCGCCGGTCCGGCCAACGTTCGCCGGAGTTGACCACGGCGGCACGAATCCGGTCCCGTGCCTCGTGCAGGGCCGTGTCGGGCAGGCCGACCAGGGTGAGGCGGGGCAGGCCGGCGGCCAGATCCGCCTCCACCTCGACCAGGTGACCCTCGACGCCCAGGACGGCCACCGCCTGCGTGCGTGCGAGCGCCATCAGAACGCCCCACGCAGGTGCTCGACGCTGACCGGACCCTGCCGCGGCCGGAACACCAGCACCACGTCGAAGCGCACCGGGGACGGCGGATGTGGATGCTCGGCGAGCCAGCGTGCCGCCAGCCGGCGGATCCGGGCGGCCTTGGGGCCCACCACCGCTTCCGCCGCGGACCCGAACCTGGTGCTCGACCTGGTCTTGACCTCGCAGAACACCAGAGC
The DNA here is from genome assembly GCF_023243055.1 of Frankia sp. AgPm24. NCBI lineage: Bacteria > Bacillati > Actinomycetota > Actinomycetes > Frankiales > Frankiaceae > Frankia > Frankia sp. AgPm24. The sequence goes on from NZ_JALKFW010000184.1 coordinate 11,996, forward strand.
GCCACCGTCGCGCACGACGATGTCGAGCTCGCCGTCGCGGCAGCGCCAGTTGCGGTCGAGGATCGCCGCCCCGGCCTGGGCCAGGTGCCGGCAGGCGACCTCCTCGCCGAAGCGACCCAGCTCGTCCTTAGCCCGCATCGTCGCGCTCCCGTCCGCGGCGGGGCATTCGCCCGCCTGTCGGACCTCAGCGTCCGCGCGATCCGGGAGCCGAACCAGCGACGGTCACCGGCCTGTGGACACGACGACGCTGTCCACAGGCCCACTCCCGGCACGCGGACCGCCGCAGGACGAATCCGACCCACAGAGCCAGATCAGACAGGGGCGACCATCCGCGGAACGACCATCCGCGGGACGAGCATGGGGAGCGGACGGTTCAGAGCTCCGCCTTGGTCAGCTCCTCGACGTTGATGTCCTTGAACGTCACAACTCGGACGTTCTTCACGAATCGTGCTGGACGGAACATGTCCCAGACCCAGGCGTCACGCAGGGTCAGCTCGAAGAAGACCTCTCCGTCCCCGCTGTTCCTGATCTCGATCTGGTATTCGTTCGCGAGGTAGAACCGACGCTCCGTCTCGATGACGTACGAGAACAGACCGACGACATCGCGATACTCGCGATAGAGCTGAAGCTCCATCTCGGTCTCGTACTTTTCGAGATCTTCCGCGCTCATGCGTACTCCGTGACGCCGGGCAGGCTGGTCGCAAGCACCGTGTCCTCCAGGCGCGAAGATCGGGCGTCCCCCGTCGGCGTCGCGTGCGCAGCCACGTTCACGTACGACTTCCGATGCTCGTCACACGGCCCGTACCGCGCCAGCGCCGCCGTGTGGGCCGCGGTGACGTATCCCTTGTGTTGCGCGAAATCGTACTCGGCATAACGCGTGTGCAACGCCCGCATGATCCGGTCCCTCGTCACCTTCGCCACGATCGAGGCCGCCGCGACACACGCGGCGACCCGATCCCCCTTCACCACCGCCAACGACTCCGTGCCGAAGCCGGCGACCGGAAACCCGTCGGTAAGGACATAACCGGGCCGCTGGTCCAGGCGCGCGACCGCACGGCGCATTCCGGTGATGTTCGCCGCGTGCACACCGACCTGGTCGATCTCGGCCGCGGAGATCACGATCGCGGCCCAGGAGACCGCTGCGAGCATGATGTCGTCGAACAGCCGCTCCCGCACCGCCTCGGTCAGCAGTTTCGAATCCGCCAGCCGTCCCAGTCGCCGTCCGCCGTCCGCCGGCAGCACCACGGCGGCCACGACCAGCGGGCCGGCACAGGCACCCCGCCCGGCTTCGTCGACTCCCGCCACCGGGCCCAGCCCGCGGCGCGTCAGGGCGCGTTCATAGCCGAACAGGCCCGCGTCACGGCGCACCGTGGCCCGCCGCGGTGTCATGGACAACAGCGTCACCCGTCCCGGCCCCGACCTGCGACCTGGGCCGCCTGGTCCCAACGCCGCCGCGAGCGCCATGCCGGCGCCACACCGATGGACAGTGCCACCAGCGTCGGCCCGTCGGCCGAGATCGGCTCCGAGCCGGACGGATCCGCCGGGCCGGCCGAACCGCCGGCCGGCCCCAGGGCGGCGGGACTGGGCGCGCTCGGCCGCGGCGTGACACGCGAGGACGATGACGTCGCCGCGGCGGGGATGCCGCTGAAGGTGCCGGGGACACCCAGGAAACCGAACCGGTTCAGAGGCCAGACCCGCACGAACGCCCGTCCGACGACCTTGCTCTGCGGGACGGGTCCGTTCTGCCGGGCGTCCGAGGACGCGCCGCGATGGTCACCCATCACCCACAGGTAGCCGTCGGGCACCTTCACCGGGCCGAAGCGCTGGTAGTCGTTCTCGTAGACGTAGGGCTCGTCGAGGGGATGGCCGTTGACCGTCACCCGGCCCTCCGCGTCGCAGCAGGCGACAGTGTCCCCACCCACGCCGATGACCCGTTTGATGAAGTCCGTCTCGCTCGGGGCGCCGAGGCCAAGCAGGCGCTGTACATCCCGAACCAGGCGACTGACGACGTTCGTCGGCTTGGGAACGATCGACTCCTGATGGTCGAATCCGGTGCCCTTGCCATTGAAGACCACCACCTCGCCCCGATGGACGTCGCGGAAGTGGTACACCACCTTGTTCACCAGGACGCGGTCGTTGATCAGCAACGTCCGTTCCATGGACTCGGACGGGATCCAGAAGGCCTGGACCAGCAGCGCCTTGATGAGCAGCGCCAGCAGGAAGGCCACCAGCACCAGAACCGGCAGCTCGCGCAGGAACGAGCCGCGCCCACGCGGACCGGAGCCACGCGGGTCGGAGCCAGGGCGTCGATCCGCGTCGGTCCTACCCGTGTCGCCCGCGTCCGAGCCGCCCGCGTCCGAGCCGCCCGCGGGCGGACGCCCACCTGGGCCAGCCCCGGCGTCGTCGGTGGCGGACAGCGCACCGCTCGGGTGTGGGGGCTCGGCCGCGAGCGGGTCCGCACCCGCCCAACCGTCGGCGTTCGACTCGTCACCGTCCGCATGTGAATGTGGACGGTGACCACCCGGGCTCGCTGCGTTCACTCCGCCACCTCGCTGGTTCGGCCGTCAGAGCTCATCGGACCGGCCGACGTGCCAACAGCCGCCCTCGCGACGACGTTGCGGACCGTGACTCCCATCTTGGTCCAGAAACGAGGTCAACACGCGGACGGAGTGCCGGCAAGTCGCCAACCAGGACTCAGGCGGGACACGGAGGATCGAGATCCTCAGCGCGCGATCGGCTCGCGCTTCTCCTTGATCTTCGCGGCCTTGCCGCGCAGCTGACGAAGGTAGTAGAGCTTGGCGCGCCGCACATCACCGCGCGACACGATCTCGACCTTGGAGACGATCGGGCTGTGCACCGGGAAGGTGCGCTCCACCCCGACGCCGAAGCTCACCTTGCGCACGGTGAAGGTCTCCCGCACGCCACCGCCCTGGCGGCGGATGACGGCACCCTGGAACACCTGGATGCGCTGACGGTTTCCTTCGACCACCCGCACGTGAACCTTGAGGGTGTCGCCCGGCCAGAACTCGGGCACGTCGGTCCTCAGCGACTCGGCGTCGAGGCTGTCCAGGGTGTGCATGGCAGTCGCTTCCTGAAGAAAGTGGGGGTGGATCGCCCGGCGACCGATGGCCGCAGCGAACGATCCGTGTTCGAACCCGACCCGGACCACATGTCGACCTACGCCACCGCGGGCATCCCGCGGGGAGCGACCAAGCAGGGGTCACCGAGCCGGCCACGAACCGGCGGACACTGCATTCTACTGTGCCACACGCGCGGGTGACCCGACCGTGCGACCCAGAGTGGTCGCGCTTCGTGGCGGGGTCAGTCGGTTTCGCGATCGGCCCGGCCGGCGCCGTCACCGGTGGCTCCGGCGGCGACCTCAGCGGCGGCACGGTTCGCTGTCCCCGCCCGGGTGGCCTCGGCCAGCAGGTCCGGGCGGCGCTGGCCGGTACGCGTGAGTGACTGCTCCCGCCGCCAGCGCGCCACCGCGCCGTGATCGCCCGAACGCAGCACGGCGGGAACCTCCATGCCCCGCCAGACCTGCGGCCGGGTGTACACCGGCGCCTCGAGCAGCCCGTCGGAGAACGAGTCCTCGGCGGCCGACGCGCTGTTGCCGAGCACACCGGGCAGCAGCCGAGCCACCGCTTCCAGGATGACCAGGGTCGCCACCTCACCGCCGGCGAGCACGTAGTCCCCGATGGAGATCTCGTCGTCGGCCCAGGCCTCGACCACCCGGGAGTCGATGCCCTCGTAGCGACCGCAGCAGAACACCAGCCACGGCTCCCGCGCCAGCTCCTCGGCCTTGCGCTGGGTGAAGGGCACCCCGGCCGGGGTGGGGACGACGACGCGCGGCCGGGACCCGGGGACGGCAGCGGAGATCTCGGTGAGCGCGGCGTCCCAGGGTTCTGGGCGCATGACCATCCCCGGCCCACCCCCGTAGGGCGCGTCATCAACGGTGCGATGCAGATCGCTGGTCCAGGTGCGCAGGTCGTGCGCCCGCACGTCGAGCGTCCCGCGTTGCTGGGCCCGCCCTACCAGCGACAGCCGCAACGGCTGCAGGTAGTCGGGAAAGATGGTGACCACATCGGCACGCATCACGAGGCTCCGCTGGGACGTGGACTGGCCCGCCAGCCCGGATCAGTCAAGCTCCAACAGACCCGGCGGCGGGTCGACCACGATGCGCCCGGCCACCGGATCCACCGTCGGGACGATCTCTCGAACGAACGGGACGAGATGCTCGCCGCCGCCTGGGCGTGCGATGGCGAGCAGGTCTCCCGCCGGGGAGTGGATGATGTCGGTGACCCGCCCGAGCGGCGCGTCGGTGGTCGTCACGGCCGCGAGGCCGACCAGGTCGCGATCCCACCAGAGATCGGCGGGATCGCCGTCGGCGCCACCGTCGGCGTCGTCGTCGGCCGGCGATCCGGCGTCGGAGGCGTCGATGGTGAGCAGCACGTTGCGCAGGGTCTCGGCCGCGACACGATCGCCGATGCCCTCGAAGCACAGCAGCAGACGGCCCGAGTGCCACCGGGCATCGGTGACGGTGAGGGCCGCACCGCCGCCCGCACGCCCGAGGACCGCACCGACCGTGAACCGGCGCTGCGGCAGGTCCGTGCGAACCTCGATCGTGACCTCGCCGCGCACGCCGTGCGGTCTACCGACCCGTCCGACGACGATCGGGTCGTCGACGCCGGCCATCAGCCGGCGCCGATGACAGGACGGGGGGCGCTGCGCGGACGACGACTAGCGGTCCACATCGACGACGTCGATCCGCAGCCCGCGGCCACCGACACCGCCCATGACGGTGCGCAGGGCGCGGGCGGTCCGCCCGCGCCGACCGATGACCTTGCCGAGGTCATCCGGATGCACCCTGACCTCAAGAGTGCGGCCACGGCGGCCGTTGTTGAGGTCCACGCGGACATCGTCGGGATGCTCGACGATGCCGCGCACGAGATGCTCGAGGGCAGCTTCCAGCACCTACTGCCCCGCGGCCGTCGACGCGTCTGCGGCCGGAGCCTCGGCACCCTCCGCCGGCGCGGCCTTCTTCGCCTTCTTCGGAGTGGTCGCCGGACGGTCCTCGGCACCGGCGGCGGCCCGGGCGGCGGCCTGGAAGACCTCACGCTTGTCGGGCTTGGGCGCGGCGACCAGCATCGGCGGCGGTGCCGGCAGGCCCTTGAACTTCTGCCAGTCACCGGTGACCTTGAGGATGGCCACGACCGGCTCGGTGGGCTGGGCACCGACCGACAGCCAGTGCCCGACCCGGTCGGCGTCGACCTTGATGATGCTCGGGTCGGACTTGGGGTGGTACTGCCCGATGGCCTCGATGACCCGACCGTCCCGCTTGGTGCGGGCGTCGGCGACGACGATGCGGTAGTGCGGCTCGCGCATCTTGCCGAGGCGCTGCAATTTGATCTTGGTTGCCACGGTGGTCGTACGACTCCAGACGTATCGGTGACCGCCGGGCCCCACGTGGGTGCGGAGAAATCGGCGGCGGGGAGAGCACCAGCGCCGGAACGGCCACTCGGACGACGTCACCCTACGCGGGGAAGCTCTGCGGGTGGACCAAGGATCATCCACGCAGGGTCATCCACTCAGGGTTCTTCCGGGGCAGCCACACCGACGCTGGTAGGCAGGGCCTGCACTAGAGCTTACAGTCTGCCAGACCTCGTGCGGGTCGGGTGCCACCAGCATCGCGGCACCCGACCCGGGGCACCGTCACGGATGCCACCCGGGCTGGTCAGCGACCGCCACGACGCGAACCTCGCGGCGCCGGTCCACCCGGTCCGCCACCCGGCCCGCCGAGCCCGCCCTGCCCTCGCATGAGGGCGGCGAGATCCGGCATGCCGTCCGGCAGGCCGCCGGGCAGCGCGGCGCCCGGGGCGAACGGGTCGGCCGGGGTCGCCTTCGGGTTCTGCGCCCTGGTGGCCTCGGCCGCGCGCGCCGCCGGGTTGCCCTTGCGGTTGGCCCCCTTGCCCTTCTTGGGCGCCTTGCGTGCCGAGGCCTTGCCCCGGCCCCCCAGCGCCCCGGGCAGGCCCATGCCCCCGGCCATCTGGCGCATCATCTTGCGGGCCTCGGCGAACCGGTCGAGCAGCTGGTTGACCTCGGTCACCGTCACCCCGGAACCACGGGCCACCCGGGCCTTGCGCGACGCCTGCAGAATGCGGGGATCCTGGCGCTCGGCCGGTGTCATCGACCGGATGATGGCCACCACCCGGTCGACGTCACGGTCGTCGACCTGCGCGAGCTGCTCCTTCATCTGCCCCATTCCGGGGAGCATGCCGAGCAGGTTGCCGATCGGACCCATCTTGCGTACGGCGAGCATCTGGTCGAGGAAGTCCTCGAGGGTGAACTCCGAGGCGGCCATCTTGGCCGCCATCGCCTCGGCCTGTTCGACCTCGAAGGCCTTTTCGGCCTGCTCGATCAGGGTGAGGACGTCACCCATGCCGAGGATGCGCGACGCCATCCGCTCCGGGTGGAAGACGTCGAAGTCGTCCAGTGCCTCACCGGTGGAGGCGAACATGATCGGACGGCCCGTCACCTGGGCGACCGACAGCGCCGCGCCACCGCGGGCGTCCCCGTCGAGCTTGGTGAGCACCACACCGGTGAACCCGACCCCGTCGGCGAACGCGCTGGCCGTCGCGACCGCGTCCTGGCCGATCATGGCGTCGAGCACGAAGAGGATCTCGTCCGGGGAGACCGCGTCGCGGATGTCGGCGGCCTGGCGCATCAGCTCCTCGTCGACACCGAGCCGACCGGCCGTGTCGACGACGACCACGTCGAACACGTGTCGGCGGGCATGCGCGAGGGCGTCCCGGGCGACCCGGACGGGGTCGCCGACGCCGTTGCCGGGCTCGGGGGCGTAGACCTCCACCCCGGCCCGGGAGCCGACCACCTGCAGCTGGTTGACCGCGTTCGGTCGCTGCAGGTCGGCCGCGACCAGCAGCGGGCTGTGCCCCTGGTCCCTGAGCCAGCGGCCGAGCTTGCCGGCCAGGGTCGTCTTACCGGTGCCCTGGAGACCGGCCAGCAGAATGACCGTCGGGGGGGTCTTGGCGAAGCGCAGCGTCGTCGTCCCGCCGCCGAGGATCGCGACGAGCTCCTCGTTGACGACCTTGATGACCTGCTGCGCGGGGTTCAGCGACGTGCTGACCTCGGACCCGCGCGCCCGCTCCTTGACCGCCGCCACGAAGGAACGCACCACGGGCAGGGCGACGTCGGCCTCGAGCAGGGCGATTCTGATCTCGCGGGCGGTCGCGTCGATGTCCGCATCGGTCAGGCGACCCCGACCACGCAGCGACGTGAAAACCTTGTCGAGGCGGCTGGAAAGGGTGTCGAACACGCGCACACTCCGAGATCGCAGGCGGACCGCAGGCACCAGCGTACGCACCCGACGACGAGGACAACACACCCGCGGCCGATCACCCGTCGCGGACACCGCCGCCGCGGACGCCCGGTCGCCGCGGGACGCGCGCGACCCGGCGAGGCGCACCCGCACGGACCCCGACCTGGTCGGCACCGGCCGGATCCGCCCTCTGCGCTGAGGACGGCGAGTCGCCTCGCCGGACGCTGACCCCCCGGCCCGTACCGCGCTGGGGACGCCTGTCGCGACGCGCCGGGAAACCTCCCGACTGCACTCCGCGATGAAGCGTAGATCACATCGACGGCGACGGGAAGTCCTTGACCCACGACACTTTGTGGTCCCCGCGGCCGGCCTGGTCGGCCGGGTTCAGGCGGGGTCGCCGAGCAGGGCGTCCACGAACGCCTCGGGCTCGAACGGCGCCAGGTCGTCCGGGCCCTCGCCCAGGCCGATCAGCTTCACCGGCACCCCGAGTTCGCGCTGCACCGCGATGACGATGCCGCCCTTGGCGGTGCCGTCCAGCTTGGTCAGCACGACCCCGGTGAGATCCACCGCCTCGGTGAAGACCCGGGCCTGCACGACCGCGTTCTGCCCGGTGGTGGCATCCAGCACGAGCAGTACCTCGTCGACCGGACCCTGCTTGCCGACCACTCTTTTGATCTTGGCGAGCTCGTCCATCAGACCGGCCTTGGTGTGCAGCCGGCCGGCGGTGTCGATCAGGACCGTGTCGGCCTCCGAGGTGATACCGGTGCGGACCGCGTCGAAGGCGACCGACGCCGGGTCGCCGCCCTCGGCCCCACGCACGGTCCGCGCGCCGACCCGTTCACCCCAGGTCTGCAACTGGTCCGCCGCCGCGGCCCGGAAGGTGTCGGCGGCGCCGAGGACCACCGATCGCCCGTCCGCCACCAGCAGACGGGCGATCTTGCCGCAGGTGGTCGTCTTGCCGGTGCCGTTGACCCCCACCACCAGCACCACGGCCGGCCGGTCGGGCACCGCCGTGAGCAGGGTGCGGTCCATGCTCGTGCCGACCTGGGCCAGCAGTTCGTCGCGCAGCATCTGGCGGGCCTGCGCCGGTGTGCCGGCACCCAGCACCCTGGTCCGTTCGCGCAGGGCCGCCACGAGTTCGGTGGTCGCCGCCACGCCGACGTCCGCACCCAGCAGCGTCGCCTCGACGTCCTCCCAGGTCTCCTCGTCCAGCCGGTCGCCGGACAGCAGCGACAGCAGGCCACGGCCCAGCGCGTTCTGCGACCGGGACAGCCGCAGTCGCAGCCGGACCAGGCGACCCGCGGCCGGCTCCGGCACGTCCGTCGGGGGACGCTGCTGGGGCGGGCCCACCGGCGTGGCCGGCTCGGCCGTCGTCGCCGCGCCACCGCCCGAAGCACCGGAGAGCAGATCAGCGGACGGCGGGGAACCGGCCGCCGCGGGCTGCGCGACATCGACACCGGCACCGGCCTCGGCACCGGCCTCGGGGGGCGCGGTGGCGGACGTCGGTTCCCCCGTGTCCGGCCCGGTCAGCGTCAGGTCGGCGGAATCGGCTCCCGGTCGCGTCAGAAGGTCCGGTCCGGAACCGGTCACCCCCGGCCGCCGACGGGGGCGCCTGCGCACCGCGCTGCCCACCGCGAGCCCCGCGGTGGCCACCACGACGACGGCGAGAACGACGATCAGGATGAGGAGCTCCACACCCCGATCCTGACAGATCCGCGGACCGACCCGGCACGCTCACCCGGGTGGGACACCCGCCCGGGTGGCCTCAGACCGTGGCTCGCTCCCGCAACCGCTGACTGATCACCGTGGTCACACCGTCGCCACGCATCGCGACGCCGTACAGTGCGTCGGCGATCTCCATCGTGCGTTTCTGGTGCGTGATGATGATGAGCTGGGACTTCTGCCGCAGCCCTTCGAGGGCTTCCAGCAACCGACCGAGGTTGCGGTCGTCGAGCGCGGCCTCGACCTCGTCGAGCACGTAGAACGGCGACGGACGCGCCCGAAAGATCGCCAGCAGCAGGGCGAGCGCGGTCAACGACCGTTCGCCGCCGGACAGCAGGGACAGCCGTTTCACCTTCTTTCCCGGCGGGCGCGCCTCCACCTCGATGCCGGTGGTCAGCATGTCGTCCGGCTGGGTGAGGATCAGTCGGCCCTCCCCACCGGGAAACAGCGTGGCGAAGACGATCTCGAACTCCCGAGCCGTGTCCGCGAACGCGGCCTCGAACACCTCCCGCACGCGGAGATCAACCTCCTCGACCACCTGCAGCAGGTCCCTACGGGTGGATCGGATGTCCTCCAGCTGGGTGCTGAGGAAGGCCGCGCGTTCCTGCAACGCGGCGAACTCCTCCAGGGCCAGCGGGTTCACCCGGCCGAGGCGGGCCAGCTGCTTGTCCGCGGTGGCGGCCCGGGCGGCCTGCTCCGCACGGACGTAGGGGACGGCCGCACCCGGTGGGTCGCCGGGCACCTCGTCCGGCGGTACCAGCTGGTCTGGTCCGAACTCGGCGACGAGGTCGTCGGCGGTGATCCCGAAGTCCTCCATCGCCTTCGCCTCGAGCGTCTCCACCCGCAGTCGCTTCTCGGCGCGGGCCAGCTCCTCGCGGTGAGCACTGTCCTGCAGCGCGGTGAGCGCGGCGGCGAGTGTGCGGCCGAGCTCCCGGGCCGTGGCGAGATCCGCCTCGGTGGTGCGGCGCAGGGCGTCGGCCTGTTCGCGTTCCGTCGCCGCGCGGGCCAGGGACAGGTCGAGCCGGTCCAGGGTGTACCCCGCCGCGTCGCCCAGGGCGGCGGCCACAGCGGCCTGTCGATCACGCACCTCCCGGCGGCGGGCCGCGGCGGCCCGGGCGGCCCGCTCCCCCGCCGCCGCCCGGATCAGGCCCTCGGCCCGACCCTGCAGCGCCCGCGCACGTTCCTCGCTGGTCCGCACCGCCAGCCGGGCCTCGACCTCGGCTGCCCGTACCGCCGAGGTGGCGGCCACCAGCCGGTCACGCTCCGCGGAGGGTCGTTCGTCCACCTCCGGACGGGCCGAGGCGGCTGCCAGGGCCGCCTCCAGTTCGTGCAGCGCGCCGTAGGTCCGGTCCCGGGTGCTCTCGGCGCGGGTGCGGACCTGTTCCAGGCGGACCACCTCGGTGCCGGCGTTACCCCTGGCCCGTTCGAGTTTCGCCATCTGCTCGCGGAAGGCACGGGACCGCGCGTCGGCGCTGTGCAGTGCCGCGGAGGCGGCGTCGATCGCCGCCCGGGTTCGGCTGACCTCCATCCGGGCCGGTTCCAGCGCCTCGTGGGCGAGTTCGGCGCGGCGGGTCGACTCGTCCACCCCGGCCTGCGCCTCCTGCGCCGCGGCGGTCAGTTCGATCGCGCTGGGTGGATGGGCGCTGCCGCCGACCGAGACGGCCGGACCCAGCAGATCGCCCTGGCGGGTGACCATCCGAAGCCGCGGACGGCTCTCGAGGACCGCACCCGCGCTCGGCAGGTCCTCGACCAGAACGGTGCCGGCCAGCAGGGCCCGCACCGGAACCGAGAACCGCTCATCGACGATCTCGACCAGGTCGACAAGCGGCACGCAACCGGACGGAAGCGTCCCGCCGACGCCGGAGGCGTCGCTGTCGGTGTCGGTGTCGCTGGTCACCGCGGCCGCGGTGACCAGGGTGGCGCGACCGGCGTCGGCCGCACGCAGCCAGGCGAAGGCCAGGCTCACGTCGCCCGCCGCCGCCACCAGCAACGCGTCCGCGGCGGGTCCAAGCGCGGCGGACACGGCGACCTCGGCGCCGGGCCGCACCCTCAGTACGGTCGACAACCGTCCGAGGGCCGTGAACGCCGGGTCAAGCGGCGGCGGTGGGCCGGCTTCGGTCGCCGCCCCGGTCCCGCCGACCGCGGATCGCCCGGCGCGGTCCCTGCGCCGGGCGGAGCGCCCACCGGGGCGATCCGCCTCGGTGGGCGGCGCGATCGCGGCCGTACCCGGGTCGGATCGCACGTCCTGATCGTCCCCGGCGCCCTGCTGGGCCCGACTGGCCGCCTCGAGCAGGGCCGCCGCCCCGTCGGCGGGGGCCAGCGACAGCCGCAGCGCGTCCCGGCGCGCGGCCCAGGACGCCCGGTCCCGCTCCGCGGAGCGCTCTTCGGTCCGCAGCGTCTCCAGTCGCTCGTTGGCGGTGCTGTGGACGGCGACAGCCGCGGTGTGGGCCTCGGCGAGTTCGTCGCGGGCGCCGTCCATCTGCTCGAGTTCGACCTCGAGATCGGTGTGGGAGCGGGTCGTCTCGGCATCGCGCTCCTGGGCGGCCCGGACAGCCTCGGTCGCCTGGGTGATCTCGTTCTCGGCCGCGCTGGCTCGCGATCTGGCCGCCTCGACCTGGCCCGCCAGCCGGGCGATCTCCTCTCGGCGAGACGACGCCGCCCGGGCCGCCGCGATCAGTTCCCGCTCCTCGTGGGCGAGGGTCGCCTCCAGCTCGGCCCGTCGGGTGACCACCTCCTCGAGGCGCTCACGGTCGAGTTCCAGGCGTTCGGTCAGGACCATCTCCTGCTCCCGAACGGCGGTGGCCTCCTGCTCCAGCTCCTCTGGATCGCGCCGGCCGGCCAGGTCGTCGCCGCCCGCGCGCAGCAGCCGGACCCGTTCGGTGGCAAGCGATCGGGTGCCAAGCAGCCGCTCCCGCAGGGAGGCCAGCGCGTACCAGGTCTCCTGCGCGGCGGCAGCCCGTGGGACGGCGGCGGCCAGGGCGGCCTGTAGTCGTTCCTCGCCGGTGACGGCGTCCCGATGCCGGGTCTGGGTCTCGGCCAGGCGGCGGCGCAGCGCGTCCTCGTCGGCGGCGTCGACGGACAGGGTGGAGCGGGCGATGCTCAGATCATCGGCGAGCAGGCGCAGCCGCGCGTCGCGCAGGGCGGCCTGGATCGCTCCGGCCTTACGGGCGATCTCCGCCTGACGCCCGAGCGGGCCGAGTTGGCGTCGTAGCTCGGCGGAGAGATCGGTCAGCCGGGTGAGGTTCGCCGACATCGCCTCGAGCTTGCGCAGCGCCTTTTCCTTGCGCTTGCGATGTTTCAGGACGCCGGCGGCCTCCTCCACGAAGGCGCGACGATCTTCCGGCCGGGCCTGCAGTACCGCGTCCAGCTGCCCCTGGCCGACGATCACGTGCAACTCACGCCCGATTCCGGAATCGCTCATGAGCTCCTGGATGTCGAGCAGCCGGCAGGTCGTGCCGTTGATCGTGTATTCGCTCTCACCGCTACGGAAGAGGATGCGACCGACAGTGACCTCGGTGTACTCGATAGGCAGCGCACCATCGGAATTGTCGATCGTCAGAAGGACCTCGGCCCGGCCAAGAGCGGGGCGAGCGGGGGTACCCGCGAAAATGACGTCCGACATGGCACCGCCGCGCAACGCCTTCGCGCCCTGTTCGCCCAGGACCCAGGCGATGGCATCGACGACGTTGCTCTTACCGGAGCCGTTCGGCCCGACCACACAGGTGATTCCCGGCTCGAGATGCAGCGCTGTCGAGCTGGCGAAGGACTTGAAACCCCGCAGGGTGAGGCTCTTGAGATGCACCGGACTCCGGAGCAGCGGTGAGGAGGACGCGCCGGACTGGCGACAGATCTCTCTGGGCAGTCGGCCAGGACATGGACATCCTAGCGAGCAGCGGAGCGTAGCTGAAACGCTACACTCCGCCTATACCCCTACACCGACGGATCGGTCTCACACCCGTATGTGGGCGGTGCTGGTCATGTGATCCATCCGTGCGCCGCTGCGCACGGGACCGCCACTCGAGATCACAAGCCCGGCACCCTCACCAGCCCGCGCCCACCCGGAAACCGAATAAACACATAGAGTGAGGAATGCCGAGATAGTAGTTCGCTGAACATTGAGAACCGGTGGTACTCGGTACCTGCTGGGAGTCGCCGGAACCTGCCCCCGGCAACCGACTCCCCGCCAGATCAGCTGTAGGCCGGCTCCGCGTCGAGCGCCCGGACATCTTCCGGTACGTCGACACCACCAACCAGAGCCTCGTTGACGTCGCGTACTCGAGCCAGTTCCGCCTCAAGCTCCGCAACCCGGGCGCGAAGCCGGCGCACCTCATAAGAGAGGCGCAGATCGTTGCCGGATCCGACGTGGCCGAAAAGGGCCTTCGCCATAGTGATGGTCCTCCACGATGAGTGACCTAGTGGGCGTTGGACAACACCAGACCCAAAAAGATCAAAGTGCGCCCCCAACAATGGCTCCAGAGTCCCACGCCGGAGGGTCGAAAGTCAAGAGCATGCCACATGCCCAGCTGACTGATCCGGTGAACACGCAAATCCCGGTCGTCATGCTGGCGACATGATGACCAGCGCAGCGTCCACAAGCCGTCACGTGCGGCGAAAGCCGACCAGATTGCCCTGTGCGCTCCGCCACAGAAGTTCGACCCGATCAGTGCGGCCCGGAGTATGACCGGTCACCAGCAGACGCGCCAGCTCCTGACACGCCGCGACCGCGCCTTCCGCAATCACCTCGACCGTGCCATCGGACACATTCGTCGCGGAACCCACCAAGCCGAGCCTGCGAGCGCGAGTACGCACATAGTCGCGAAATCCAACCCCCTGCACGCGGCCACATACGCGGGCGGTGAAGCGGACCACCGTCGGGCCACCTGCCACTGACGTCAGGCGTTCGTCGGTCATCAGCGAGGTAGGGTACTGGCCATCGTGGACACCTCATCATTCTCAGACATGGCAGGCCGGCCGAGCGCGCCGCGGCGGTCTGCGGACCCGGTGCGCACCCGCCCGCGCGCGCACCGCAGGTCGACCTCCGCGGCACTGATCGCCCTGGCCGCCGGAGCCGCCCTCGCACTGAGCGGCTGCGGACAGGACTTCCACCAGGACGGCGGCGCTCTGCCCGTACCCAGCCCGAGCGCGAACGGCGACCGGCACGTCACACCAGAGCCGGTCGACAACCAGGAAGCGATCATAGGCCCTGGTTACGCCCCGCCGCGGACCGCCGGCCCGACCCAGACCGCTGTTCCGAACCTGCCCGGTGGCAAGGCCTGATCCGCCACCTTCCGACCACTACGTCCGCGAGCCGATCGCGGGTGTGACCCTACCGGCCACCCGGCCGCCACACCCAAGATCGGCTCGCTCACCGGCCCGGTATCCGGCGCCGACCCCACTGCCGCAGAGCTGACGGGCTCGCGGCGAGCGCAGCCGGCACAGACCGCGGCGAGACGCTGATCCGCCTGACGGTCCGCCCCGGGATTCTCCCGCCGCGGCGACGGCAAGCTCGATCCCCTACTACCACCGTGGGTGGCGGGGTGGAGGCTGGCAGATCGGGCACGTGAAGCTGGAGCGGTTCATGAAGGCATCGCGGCGGATCGTGCCCCCGCAACGCGCGCACGAGTCCCCCGCCCGCCCGTAGACCTGCAGCGATCGCTCGAACAGACCGCTGACACCCTCGACCGACACGTACAGGCGGTCAAAGGAGGTACCCCCCGCGTCCAGCGCGGCCGACATCACCGTGGTGGCGGCGGTCAGCACGCGGTGCGCCTGCTCCCGGGTCATCGTCTCGGTCGGGCGGGCGTAGTGCAGCCGCGCCGCCCACAGCGCCTCGTCCGCGTAGATGTTCCCGATGCCGCTGACCAGTGTCTGGTCGAGCAGGGCTCGTTTCAGGCCGGTACGTCGTGCGCGCAGGCGCCGGATGGCCTGATCCAGGTCGAAGACGGGGTCGAGGGGGTCGAGCGCGATGTGGGTGACCGGCGCGGGCAGCTCGGCACCGCCGACGGCCACCGCGAGACCACCGAAGGTCCGCTGGTCGACGAAGCGGAGCTCACGACCACCATCGGCGAAGGTGAACCGGACACGCAGATGTGTCTGGTCCGGACTGTTCGATGGCACCACCAGCAACTGTCCGCTCATCCCCAGATGGGCGAGCAGCGCGTCCCCGTCCGCCGGTGCGTCGGCGGCCGGCGTCGGCGCCCGCAGGGCCAGCCACAGGAACTTGCCCCGGCGACGCGCGGCCATGATCCGCTGGCCGATCAGTGCGGCCCGGAAGTCCTCGGCGCCGAGGGTGTGCCGGCGGATGGCCCGAGGATGGTGGACGTCCACGTCGGCGATGACCCGGCCGACGACCCCGCGCTCCAGACCGCGCCGGACCACCTCCACCTCGGGCAGCTCAGGCATGATCCACCATCCGCGGGCTCAGGTGCCGGACGACTCGCCGACGCCAGAAGTCGAGGTCGGGGCAGCGGTCGAGGTCGGGGCAGCAGGCGAGGCCGAAGCCGCGGCACGATCGTGCCGGCCGGCGGAACCGGGACCGGAACCGAAGGTGGCGGCCACGCCGGTGGCGGCCGCCTTCGCCTCCTGCGCCAGCTTCGCCGCCGCTGCCACCCGACCTTCCAGTACCGCGAAGGCCGCCTCGGCGGCACGCTGCTCCGCTTCCTTCTTGCTGCCGCCTTCGCCTTCGCCCAGCGACTCGCCGGCGATCCGGGCGTAGGCGGTGAACCGCTTCGCGTGATCGGGGCCGTCCTGGTCGACGGTGTACTCCGGCGGGCCGAGCGAGAGCAGCGCGGTCTGTTCCTGCAGGGACGTCTTCCAGTCGAGACCCGCACCACGGCCGGCGGCCTCGTCCAGCAGCGGATCGAAGAGCCGGTGGACGAAGCGGGAGGCGACCTCGAGCCCACCGGACAGGTAGACGGCACCGATGATCGCCTCGAGGGTGTCGGCGAGGATGCTCGCCTTGTCCCGTCCGCCCGTGGTCTCCTCGCCGCGGCCGAGCAGCAGATACGGCCCGAGCCCGATCGGCCCGATGGTCCTTGCGACGTCCGCCAGTGCCCGCATGTTCACCACGGAGGCGCGCTGCTTGGCCAGCTGCCCCTCGGCCAGGTCGGGATGACGCACGAACAGGGCCGTGGTGACCACGAGGCCCAACACCGCGTCGCCGAGGAACTCGAGGCGCTCGTTGGTGGGCAGGCCGCCCTTCTCGTAGGCGTAGGAGCGGTGCGTCAGGGCGCGGTCGAGCAGCTCGGTGTCGATCGCCGAGTCCAGCACCTTGATCAGGTCGCCGCGCGGGGGCGGCGGCGGCAGGTGGCGGGTCATCCGGGCATCCCGGCCAGCGCACGACGCCGCGAGACCAGCGCCGCCATCGCGGCCCGGGTGCGGTCGACCAGGTCACCACGCACCGCGAGCGAGGCGGTCTGCACCGCCGTCACCAGTGCGCTGCCAGCGGCATCCACGGATCCTCCTCCGGACCGACCGGCGTGGGTCACGACAGCGTCAACCCCCAGCACGATCGTTCCTCCCAGCACGTCATGGTCCTCATGTGTCATCCTCGCCGGCTCCCCCTCGGGACCTCGACGCAAGCTCGCCGCCGCGGGCCGCAGGGCCCGGACCACCGAAAGAAGCATGGCCCCGGCGCGGCCCTCGGCGACAACGACATCGATTCTGCCCTCGTCGGTCACCCGCGACGGCGCGGACACCTCGGCCGTTCGGGCGGCATCGCCGCCCGGTTGGCCCGGTTGGCCCGGTTGGCCCGGTTGGCCCGGTTGGCCGCTGAGCTGGCCACCGTGCTGGCCGCTGAGCCCGGCGGCGGTCAGCACGCGACCGGCCGTCCAGGGCCCGACGAAGTCCACGTCCAGAGCGCGAAGCTGGGTGGCCACGGCGTCGTGCACGGGGTCGGCCAGCGCGGGGCCGGGCGAGAGCAGCCCGACCTTCGGTCGTCCGGACGCGCCTCGCACCCGCGCGTGGACGGCGGCGAGCAGCGCGGCCTGAACCAGTTCGTCGGATGTCGCACCCGCCGCCGCACCGGCATCGCACAGCGTAACCACATCACGGTGGACGGCGTCGCCGTCGGGTGTGCACCCGACATCCGCGGCCAGCACCGCCCGGGTCGCCCCGGGCAGCAGCCCGTAGGTGAACTGGGCCGCGGCCACGACCGCTTCGGCGGGTGCGACGGACACCAGGGCGTCCGCCTGCCCGTCCCGCACGAGGCGGGCCGCGACGCGCACGCCGCAGTCCCGCCGGGCACGCACGACGCGCACGGCCTCGGGACCCGACGGCACGCTCCGGGCGGCGGGACGGACCTGCACCCGGGCTCCGGGAGTGATCCCGAGCCGGGCAAGGTCATCCGCCACACCGTCCGCACCGGTCACCAGGATCAGTGTCAGGTGCGGATCGGCGTCCAGAGCGATCGGCAGGGCCTCGAGGAGGTCGGCGGTCGGCCGCCCCTCTCCCAGCAGGTCAAGGGCGATCCGGGTCACACCGAACTCAGACGTCCAGCACCTGACGATCGTTGTAGCGACCGCAGGTGGTGCACACCGTGTGCGGACGGACCGTGTGCCCGCGCGAGCACTTCGACAGTGTCGGCACCTTGGCCTTCCACTGCGAACGGCGGGAACGGGTGTTGCTGCGCGACGTGCGCCGCTTCGGGACGGCCACTGTGCCCTCTCCTTCGTACTTCAGGGGTATGACGATCTCGCCGGGATGGCGAGCGTGTCAGGGTCGAACGTCGTCACCGCGATCGGCTCCCCGACCAGGGGTGTCGATCGCGGGATCGGGCCCGGTCGAGGTGTCCCGCGCCAGGCCGGACAGCGCCGCCCACCGGGGGTCGGCGCTGTCGTGGGTGTGGTCGGACCCCACGTCGTCCAGGCGGACGCCGCAGTCGACGCACAGGCCCGCGCAGTCCGGCCGGCAGACCGGGGACAACGGCAGGTCGACCACGAGCGCGTCGCGCAGCGCGGGTTCAAGATCAGCCCGGTCGTCGACGAGGACTCGCTCGTCCTCGTCCTCACCGGCCTCCACCGCGCGGTCAGCGTAGTAGAACAGCTCGCGGAGCTCGACCGTCACGGTGTCGGACACCGGATCGAGGCAGCGCGCGCACTCTCCCGTCAACGGCGCGATCACCGTCCCGCTGACCAGGACACCTTCGATCACCGACTCGAGACGCAGGTCCAGCTCCGCTGGCGCGCCCGAGGCGATCCAGATCATCTCGGTACCCAGGCCAGCAGGAACCTCCACCCGGGCCTGGACACGCAGCAGCGAACCGGGCCGCCGGCCCAGCTCCCTGGTGTCAAGCACAAGCGGGCCCCGGGGGGTCCGGCGGCGGGGGTGGGATCCACTCATGGCGGCAGTCGCGTTCACGTCTAGGTCCGGCTCAGGAAGCCCACCGGGGTGGGTTCAGCATGGATGCGGGGTCGTACGGCGAAGGCCGGCGATAGGGGCCAGACGACGACTGTCCCCAGCCTATCCGATCGCGCCGTCCAACGACCAAGGCGCCCGCCGACCAGCACGCACGGACACCCCGGGGTACGCACGGACGCACGGGAGCACGCGCCGGCGGGAGCCTGAGGACGGCCGGGGGCGCTACGCCCGATCCCGCAGCTGCTTGAGCACGACGTCGGGCACGAGACCCGAGACGTCGCCGCCGTAGCGGGCGACTTCCTTCACCAGGCTCGACGACAGAAATGCATATTGTGGATTCGTGCTCATGAACAGCGTCTCGACGCCGGCCAGAGAATTGTTCATCTGCGCCATCTGCAGCTCGTAGTCGAAGTCGCTGACCGCCCGCAGGCCCTTGACTATCGACTGGATTCCCCGGGACCGACAGAAATCGACAACCAGCCCCTGGGACGAGTCCACGATCACGTTGTCCGGCGCGGACGGATGATCGCGCAGTGCTTCGCGGATGAGATCGATCCGCTCTTCCACGGTGAACAGAGTGGCCTTGTTCTTGTTGATCAAAACTGCGACAACGACCTCGTCGAAGAGCCGGCTAGCCCGGATGACGACGTCGAGATGGCCGTTGGTGATCGGATCAAATGAACCGGGACAGACTGCCCTTCTCATGATCGTGTACCGTACCAGAGGACACCCTCTCCGTACCTCCGTTCACGGAGCGCACACAGACCATCCGGCCAGACCACCGGCGCCGAGCGGTGCGACCGCTCGACCACACAGACACCGTCCGCGGCCAGCCAGGCGCCGTCGCGTAGTTGTTGCAGCACCTCGCCGAGCTCAGGATCGCCCAGCGCGTAGGGCGGATCGAGGAATATCACCTCGTAAGGCTTCCCCGGAGTGTTCTGCACCACACGTGACACCGGCGACTGGCAGATCTCCGCTCCGCAAAGACCCAAAGCCTCGACGTTGCGGCGCAAGGTCCGGATCGCGCCGGCATCCCGCTCGACCAGCAGGGCATGGGATGCCCCCCGGGACAGCGCCTCCAAGCCGACCGCACCAGAACCCGCGTAAAGGTCGGCGATGCGAGCCCCGGTGAGATCAACACAGGTCGCGAGCGTGTTGAACAGACCTTCACGGGCTCGGTCGGATGTCGGGCGGGTCGATTTTCCGGGCGGCACGATAATCTGCCGTCCACCGGCCGTACCGCCGATGATCCGAGTCATCGGAACGCTGTCATCCCTTCTCCAGAAAAGCCGCGCTCTCCTCGTCGAGCACGGTCGCGAGCAGGCGGCGCAGAGCGGGATGGTCGGTCAGGGCCGGGTCCGCGTCCACCAGCTGGAACGCTTCTGTCCGGGCCTCCCGGATGAGTTTCTCATCGCGCAGCAACGCGAGCAGACGCAGCGATCGGCGACCACCGGACTGCGCGGCTCCGAGCACATCGCCCTCCCGGCGCTGGACGAGGTCGAGACGGGCCAGTTCGGCGCCGTCGGTGGTGGCGGCCACCGCGCTGAGCCGCTGCCAGGCCGGGGTGTCCTGGTCCGCCGCGGTGTGCAGCAGACACCAGCCGGCCGCTTCGCCTCGGCCGACCCGCCCGCGCAGCTGGTGCAGCTGGGAGACCCCGAACCGGTCGGCGTCCAGCACCACCATCACGGTCGCGTTCTGCACGTTCACCCCCACCTCGATGACCGTGGTCGCCACCAGGACGTCCAGCTCACCTGCCGCGAACCGGTTCATCACCGTCTCCCGCTGAGCCGACGGCAGACGGCCGTGCAGGCATTCCACCCGCAGGCCGGCGAGTTCACCGCCGACGAGCTGCGGGAGCACCTCGGTCACGGTCGCGGTCGGTCGATCCTCGGTGTCGGCGCCGTCCTCGGGACCGGCGCCACCGATCCGGGGGCACACCACATAGGCCTGCCGGCCGGCGGCCACCTCGTCCCGGATGCGCCCCCACATCCGGTCGGTCCACGAACTCACCATCGCCGGGACGACGAAGGTGGCCACCGGTGAGCGGCCGCTGGGCAGTTCGGTGAGCTCCGACACCTCGAGGTCGCCGAAGACCGTCATCGCGACGGTCCGCGGGATGGGCGTCGCGGTCATCACGAGCAGGTGCGGCGGCCGACGGCCCCGGGCGCGCAGGGCGTCGCGCTGCTCGACCCCGAAACGGTGCTGCTCATCCACGATGACCAGGCCCAGATCGGCGAACTGGACGTCCTCCTGCAACAGGGCGTGGGTGCCGACCACGAGACCGGCCGACCCGTCCGCGATCGCGGTGAGCGCCTCGCGGCGTGCCCGCGCGCCCAGCGACCCGGTGACGAGGGTGATCCGGGTGGCCCGCTCGGCACCGTCGAGCTCCCCGGCCCGAGCCAGGTCACCGAGCATCTCGCGCAGGCTGCGCTCGTGCTGGGCGGCCAGCGTCTCGGTCGGCGCCAACAGCACCGCCTGCCCGCCGGAGTCGACGACGGCGAGCATCGCCCGCAGCGCCACGACCGTCTTGCCCGAGCCGACCTCGCCCTGCAGCAGTCGGTGCATCGGCACCGGACGGCCCAGATCCGCGGTGATGGCCTCGCCGACCGCGCGCTGCCCCGCGGTCAGCTCGAAGGGCAGGCTGGCCTCGAAGGCGGCCAGCAGACCATCCGGACGGCCGGGTCGCGCCACCGTCGCCAGCGCCTCCACCTCGCGGCGACGCCGGGCGAGGGCGACCTGCAGCACCAGCGCCTCGTCCCAGCTCAGCCGGGTGCGCCCGAGGTGCACGTCGCCGCGGTTCGCCGGCTGGTGCACCTTGCGATACGCCTCGAGCAGACCCGGCAGCCGGCGACGGTGACGCAGGTCCGCCGGCAGGGGGTCGGTGACGGGGTCGAGCGAGTCCAGGGCCAGGCGCACGCATCGGGCCACCGTCCAGCTCGGCACCTTCGCCGCCGCCGGATAGATCGGCACCAGCGCGTTCACGAACTCCGCGCCAGCCCCGTCTCCTGTCCCGCCCGGGCTCTGCGCGCCAGCCAGGACATCCACCTCCGCGGCGCCCCCGCCCCCCGCACCGCTCCCGCCGAGTTCGCCGGGGTCGGCCTCGAGCAGGTGCACCTCGGGATTGGTCAGCTGGACCCGACCGCGGTACTCCTCCACCTTGCCGGCGAACAGCGCCGTCACGCCACGGCGAAGATCCCGTTCGCGCCAGGTCTGGTTGAAGAACGTCAACGTCAGCAGCTGCCGGCCGTCGGTCACGGTGACCCGCAGCATCGACCGCCCGGAGCGGATCGGTCGACGCTCGATCCTCTCCACCCGCGCGGCCACGGTGGCGGACTCGCCGACGACCAGATCGGCGAGATCGGTGAGTTCACCCCGCTCGTGGTAGCGGCGCGGGAGATGATCCAACAGGTCACCCACCGACCGCAGCTCGAGGCCGTCGGCCAGCAGGGTGGCAGCACGGGCCCCCAACAGCGTCTTCAACGGGGTGTCAAGGTCGACCACACCTCCGATACTGCACTGCGGCACCGACAGAACCGTGCCCGCACACCCCGACCATCCGTCCGGGACCACGGGGCGCGCGGTTCCCCGGGACCGCCGGACGGCTCCGCCCGGCCAGCGCCACAAGGCCGCCCGGCCGGCCCCGCGCGGCCGGCTCGGCCGCATCCGCGGGGATCGCGTCGGCCGGTAGCCCGGCGGCTGAGGTAGGCTCGGAGCGGTTTCCGCTGTGCGCGTTCTCCCGATCATGCCGTCAGGCCACTGGGATGAGTACGATCGCGGTTCCGACCGCCCGATATCCCGGAGTTCGACCCCGGGCCTGCGACTATTTCGACGGAGTGTTTCTCGTGTCTTCGGTGTGCGACGTCTGCGGCAAGGGACCGGGCTTCGGCATGTCGGTCTCTCACTCCCACCGACGCACTCGCCGTCGCTGGAACCCGAACATCCAGACGGTCCGGGGCATCGTCGGCGGTACCCGGCGGCGGATGAACGTCTGCACCTCCTGCATCAAGGCCGGCAAGGTCACCCGCGGCTGAGGTTCCCGCCTGGCTGGCCGCCCGGTCAGGCACCCCGATCCGCTAGGGTCCCCGCATGCCAGGAACCCGGGGCCGGATTCGTATTGCCGTTGTGTTCGGTGGCCGTAGCACCGAACACACGATCTCCTGTGTGTCGGCCGGTGGCGTGGTGCGTGCACTCGACCGCCACGGCTATGACGTGGTCCCGATCGGCATCGATGTGGATGGCCGCTGGATCGTGTTCGCGACCGATGCCGACGTCCTGCGGGCGGACGGTGAGCAGCTGCCCGCCGTGCGCGCCGCCGCCGGTCGCCAGGTGGTCCTCACCGCCGACCCGACCGCGCCCCGGCTCGTCCTGCGCGATCCCACGGACGCCCCCCTGGGCGAACTCGCCGACATCGACGTGATCTTTCCCGTCCTGCACGGCCCGTTCGGGGAGGACGGCACGGTGCAGGGCCTGTTCGAACTGGCCGGGGTCCCCTATGTGGGCTCCGGGGTGTTCGCCAGCGCCGCGGCCATGGACAAGGAACACATGAAGGCGCAGCTCGCGGCCGCCGGTCTCCCGGTCGGGCCGTACGTCGTGCTGCGCGCCGGCGAGAGCCTCACCGAGACCGATCGGCAGCGGCTGGGCCTGCCGGTGTTCGTGAAACCCGCGCGCGGTGGCTCGAGCATCGGCATCAGCCGGGTGGACGCCTGGGCGGACCTCGACACCGCTGTCAAGACGGCACGCACCCACGATCCCAAGGTGCTCATCGAGGCGGGCATCGTCGGCCGGGAGATCGAGTGCGGTGTCCTCGGCCGTGTCGACGCGCCCGGTGCGCAGGCGAGCCTGCCCGCTGAGATCACCGTTGACTCCCCGACCGGTTTCTACGACTTCGACGCGAAGTACGTGACTGACCGCACCCGGTTCGACGTTCCCGCCGTGCTTTCCCCGGACGTCCTCGAGGAGGTCCAGGCCGTGGCGGTGCGGGCCTTCGAAGCCCTGGACTGCGCCGGACTCGCCCGGGTCGACGTGTTCCTCACTCCACAGAACAAAGTGGTGGTGAACGAGGTGAACACCATGCCCGGTTTCACCCCGACGTCGATGTTCCCCCGCATGTGGGCGGCCAGCGGCCTCGATCTCCCGGCATTGGTCGACCGGCTGGTGCGCTCGGCCCTCGGCACCGGCTCCGGCCTGCGCTGAGGCCGCACGGCTTCTCGAACCGGCTCCGCTCGGGTGGCCGGGTGGGGCGGGGTCAGGCCGTGGTGGCCCTGGTGTGTGCCCGGACCGCGGCGCCGACCGTGACGAGGACGTCGAAGGGCTGGACCTCGGCCAGGGTGGTCGCGGGCAGGGAGAGCACCACGTGCGGGGAACGGGTCGGCGTCGAGAACCGCAGACCGTCGCCGATCCGCTCGCTGAACCAGCCGACGTCGTCGACGAAGGACAACGTCGCGTCGGGCCGGTAGCTCGCCGGCACCCCGGCCGCGCCACAGGTGAGCACCGCGGGACCACGCCCGTAGGCGACCGCGGTGGCCTGTGCCGGCTTCAGTGTGCGCCGATCCAGGTGGGCGCCCAGCGATGACGGCAGCGCCCGCACCAGGGCCTCGCAGGCCGCTCCCAGCGAAGCCGCCGGCACCGGGACGTTGGTCAACCGGACCGGACCGGGGCCGCCACAGGCCGCGCCCAGCAGGACGACCACGACTGCGACCCCGACCCGACCACCCAGCCACCCGGCGCGGCCGCCACCCCAGCCCCGGCCGGGACGACCACCGCCCCACCCGGGACGACCAGCACCCCGCCGGGGACGACCGATCCCCCGCGCACGACGGCTGGCCGCCCACCCGGGACGTCCGGCCAGCCGTACGTGACGGCTACGGCTGGCCGCCCGGGCCGAACGTCCAGCCGCCCAGGTGGCATGGCTGACCCGGCCTGGCGTGACGCCGGACCGGGTCAGTGGACGGCCGGCCCGCGGTGGTGCGGGACGACCCGAGACGATGTTCAGAAGTGGACGACCGGGCAGGTGAGTGTGCGGGTGATGCCGTCGACCGCCTGAACCCTCGACATCACCATCTTCCCGAGGTCGTCCACCGTGGGCGCTTCGGCCCGGACGATGACGTCGTAGGGACCGGTCACGTCCTCCGCCTGCGTGATTCCGGGGATCTGCTCGATCTCCTTGGCAACCGAGGCGGACTTGCCCACCTCGGTCTGGATAAGGATGTACGCGTGGACCACAGACGCTCCCTCGTCGGACGTCGACAGCCCGCCCTGCAGAACTACGGGCCGACAGAAGGTAACAGGCAAACGGGCCGGATGAGAGGTTCCGCGACCGAGGAATTTCACCTACCCGGTCGACCAGCGCACATCGGCTGCCACGTGGACCTCTTCTGGCCGGCAATCCTGCGGCCCAGCCGCCCCGGCCCGTACTCGATTGTGAGGACGGCCACCACCGCGGCCGCCGAACCCGCGGCCGTGATCCGAAGACGAATGGTGGGATATCCGATGTTCTCGAGGCTGCGTTGAGCCGGCCGGCCGGCCCTGCGAGCGCGAGCGGGGCGGGGGGGGGGGGGGGCGGGGGGGGGGGGGGGGGGGGGGGGGGGGGGGGTGCCGCCCCCCCCCGCCCCGGGGGGGGGGGGGGGGCGGCGCGCCGCCCGGGGTGGGGGTCGCGCCGCCGAGGGTGTTGACGATCGCCGGTTCGGACTCCGGCGGCGGCGCCGGAGTCCAGGCTGATCTGAAGACCATGCTCGCGTTCGGCGTGCACGGCATGAGCGCGATCGTGGCGGTGACGGCCCAGAACTCGCTGGGGGTGCACGGCGTGTGGGACCTGCCGGCCGACGCCGTGCGGGGGCAGATCCGCGCCGTCGTCGACGACATCGGCGTCGACGCGGTCAAGACCGGGATGCTCTCGTCCGCCGCGCTGGTCGACCTGGTGGCCGCGGAGCTGGACCGGATCGACGCGCCGGTGGTGGTCGACCCGGTGGGGGTGTCCAAGCACGGTGACCCGCTGTTGGCGCCGGACGCGGTCGATGTGGTGCGCCACCGGCTGCTGCCGCGGGCCACGATCGTCACGCCGAACGTGGACGAGGTCCGCCTGCTCACCGGCTTCACCATCGAGGATGTGACCGACCTGCCGCGCGCCGCCGAGGCGGTGCTGGCGCTCGGCCCCCGCTGGGTGCTGGTCAAGGGTGGGCATCTGGCGGGCGATGCCGTCGATCTGCTGACCGACGGAGCCGTGCGCGTGGAGCTGCGCGGCCCGCGCTATGATCGCCGTCACACCCACGGGACCGGTTGTACCCTCGCGTCAGCCATCGCTTCGCGCCTGGCGTGCGGCGATTCGCCGGCACGGGCCGCACAGGCCGCCAAGGACTATGTCAGCGGCGCGCTCGCGGCCGGGTTCCCGCTCGGCGCCGGCATCGGACCGGTGGATCACGGCTATCGTCACCGTGGGTAGTTTTTCGATCGCGGGGTGACGCGCGGACGGTTCGGGCCATCCGGACTCTGCTTCCATCGCCCCGCCCAACGTGACCTGACGCATCCGCACCCTTGCCAGGGGAGGCAGCCCGTGGGGGCTCCCAGCACGACAGCGACCACGCCAGGCAGCACGGACCAACGGTGGTACCGCATCCGCGGTGGCGCGCCGCTGCACGGCTCGGTCGAGGCCTCCGGCGCCAAGAACTCGGTCACCAAGCTGATGGTCGCCACCCTGCTCACCCCGGCGCCGTGCACGCTGACCCGGGTGCCGCGGATCGCCGAGGTCGATGTCGTCCTCGGGATGCTGGCCGAGCTTGGCACCCACGTCGAATGGCTCGACGGGCACACCGTGCGCCTGACCACCGAGCGGATCGCGGACGCCTCCCTGTCCGAGGCCTACTCGGGGGTGAACCGCATCCCGATCCTGATGATGGGTCCGCTGCTGCACCGGGTCGGCGAGGCCGTGATCCCGCTGCCCGGGGGTTGCCGGATCGGCAAGCGGCCGGTCGACTTCCACCTCGCCGGCCTGCGGGCGATGGGCGCGGAGATCGTCGAGCAGGTCCGCTCGGTCCAGGTCAAGACCCTGGGGCTGCGGGGGACGCACGTCGCGCTGCCCTTCCCCAGCGTCGGCGCGACGGAGAACCTGCTGCTCGCCGCGGTCCGTGCGCAGGGCACCACGGTGATCTCGAACGCGGCGGTCGAGCCGGAGGTCGTCGACCTCATCCTGTTCCTGCAGCAGATGGGTGCGCTGGTCGACGTCGAGGCCGACCGGACGATCGTGGTGCAGGGGGTCGACCGGCTGCGCGGGGCGACCCACGCGCCGATCCACGACCGGATCGAGGTCGCCTCGTTCGCCGCCGCCGCCGTGGCCACCAACGGCCGGATCGAGGTGGTCGGTGCCCGCCAGGACCACCTGATGACCTTCCTGAACCACCTGCGTCGGCTCGGCGGCGAGTTCGAGGTCACCCCGCGCGGCATGACCTTCTTCCGGGCCCGCGCGCTGGAGGCCACCCACGTGCAGACCGACGTGCACCCCGGGTTCATGACCGACTGGCAGCAGCCGCTGGTCGTGCTGCTCACCCAGGCCCGCGGGGCCTCGGTGATCCACGAGACGATCTACGAGGACAGGTTCGGGTACACCCGTCAGCTCGCCGAGATGGGGGCGGACATCGCCCTGTCGACGCTGTGCCTGGGCGGCAAGTCCTGCCGGTTCGCCGCCCGCGACTTCGAACACTCCGCCGTCGTCAGCGGCCCGACCCCGCTGACCGGCGTCGACCTGACGATCCCCGACCTGCGGGCCGGCTTCGCCTATGTGCTCGCCGCCCTGAGCGCGGACGGGACCAGCGTCATCCGGGGCACCCGGTTCCTCGAGCGCGGCTACGAGGACCCCGTCGGCAAGCTGCGCTCGGTCGGCGCACAGGTCGAGACCGACCCGGTTCCCGCCGACCCGGTACCCGCCGACCAGGTACCCGCCGTCCACTAGCGATCAGTACTCGGGGCCCGGCTCGCGGCTCATCAGCTCCTTGACCGCCTCCAGCGGCGGGAGGCCCTCGTACAGCACGCGTTCGACCTGTCGGGTGATCGGCATGGCGACCCCGTGCTGGTCGGCCATGGCCAGCAGCGGTCGGCACGACCGCACCCCCTCGGCGACCTGCTGTTGCTCCGCCTCGACCTGGGCCAGGGTCATCCCCCGGCCGAGCTTCTCCCCGAAGGTCCGGTTGCGCGACAGCGTCGACCCGCAGGTGGCCACCAGGTCGCCGAGGCCGGCGAGGCCGGCGAACGTCATCGGATACGCGCCCAGTGCCGTCCCCAGCCGTTGGGTCTCGGCCAGACCCCGGGTGATCAGGGATGCCTCGCTGTTCGTCCCGAACCCC
This sequence comes from Frankia sp. AgPm24, assembly GCF_023243055.1. Classification (NCBI taxonomy): domain Bacteria; kingdom Bacillati; phylum Actinomycetota; class Actinomycetes; order Frankiales; family Frankiaceae; genus Frankia; species Frankia sp. AgPm24. The sequence goes on from NZ_JALKFW010000184.1 coordinate 39,743, forward strand.
ATGCCCGCGAGCATGCCCGCGGCCAGGGCGATCACGTTCTTCACCGCGCCGCCCAGCTCGCAGCCGATCACGTCGGCGCTGGTGTACGGCCGGAAGTAGGGCGTCCAGCAGGCCGTCTGGACCAGGTGGGCGGTCCGCGCGGACGTGCTGGCCACGACGGTCGCGGCGGGATGCTCGGCCGCGATCTCGTGGGCCAGGTTCGGACCGCTGACCACCGCGACCCGCTCCGGCGGTACCTGGGCGACCTCGGCGATCACCTGGCTCATCCGCAGTGTGCTGCCCGCCTCGACGCCCTTCATCAGACTCACGTAGATCGCGTCGGGGGCGGTCAGTGGCGCCCAGTGGGCCAGCGCCGGGCGGAGCACCTGCGCCGGTACCGCCAGCACCACCAGCCGCGCCGTCGCCAGCGCCGGCCCCGGCTCGGTGCTGGCGCGCACCCGCTCCGGGAGCCCGACCGCGGGCAGGTAGCGCGGGTTGACGTGGCGCTCGTTGATGGCCCGCACGAGCGCAGCGTCGCGGGCGACGAGATCGACCCGGGTGCCCGCGTCCGCGAGCACCTTGGCGAACACCGTTCCCCAGGACCCGGCGGTCAGCACCACCGCGCGCCGGATCGGCTCCTCGCTGACGGACGGGCGACCGGCGTCGTCGGCCCGGCGGCCCACCAGCACGTGACCGGGCGGGCCGGTCCGGGCCGGTTCGACGTCGACCGCGGGGGCGGCGTTGATCGGTTCGGCGATGACTGCTCCTCAGGGAGATCGGCGCCCTTCGGCGTCCCTTCGCCATCGACCGTAGACGCAACCTCCATGACCATCGTGCGCAACGCCCGCCCGACTCATGGCCTAGGGTCGCCTTCGTGTCGCTCCCCCGCGGCGAGGCGCCCTGGACGGTTCTGCTGCCCCTGAAGAACCTGGACCGAGCGAAGTCCCGCCTGCAACGATCCGATCGCCGCCGGCTGGCCCTCGCCATGGCGCTGGACACGGTGACGGCGGTGCTCGCTCTCGCCCCGGACCGCGTCGGCGCCGTCGTGGTCGTCAGCGGCGACCGGACGGTGGACGAGACGCTCACCCGGGCGTCGGGCTCCGACGCCCGGGTGCTGATCGTGGCGGACCGCCCCGACCGGGGCCTCAACCCCGCGCTGCGCCACGGCGACCAGCACGCGCGCCAGCGCTGGCCGCAGCGGCCGGTGGCGGCGATGTCCGCCGACCTGCCCGCCCTGCGGCCGGCCGAGCTGCAGCACGCCCTCACCGTCGCCGCAGGTCACCCGCGGGCGGTGCTCGCCGACACCTCCGGCACCGGAACGGTGCTGCTCACCGCGCTGCCCGGGGTCGCGCTGGTCCCGCTGTTCGGCGCGGACAGTCACGCGGCTCATCGCCGTTCCGGCGCTGTCGACCTCACTGTGGCGCTCGGCGCCACGGTGCCCGGCCTACGCCGCGACGTGGACACGACGACGGACCTGGCCGAGGCCCGCGTCCTCGGCGTCGGCCGCCACACCAGTGCCGCCCTGCGCGCCGCCGCACCCGCCCGCTAGTCGGCGAGGGGCGGCGGGTCGCCGCGGCCGACCAGCGGGATCGGCAGCGGGCCGGGCCGGGCGAACAGGTAGCCCTGGCCGAGTTCGCAGCCGAGTTCGGTGAGTTCGGCCAGCTGGGTCTCCCGTTCGATGCCCTCGGCCACCACCACCGCCCCCAGCGCGTGCGCCAGGCTGATCATCGAGCGGCGCATCGCCGCGACCCGCCCGCCGTCGCGCGGCGCCTCGACCAGCGTCCGATCGAGTTTGACGACGTCGACGGGCAGCAGGTGCAGGGCCGCCAGGGTGCTGTGGCCGGCGCCCACGTCGTCGAGGGCGACGGCCACCCCGAGGGCGCGCACCTCGTCGAGCACCTCGCGCGCACCGCGCAGATCGGTCAGCCGACTGGTCTCGGTGATCTCCACGACCAGCCGGGCCGGGTCGAACCGACTGGTCGCCAGCGCCCGCACCACACTGTCGAGCAGGGTCATGTCCGCCACCCGGCTGGCCGAGACGTTGACGTGCAACCGCAGGCTGGAGTCGGGGAACGCCCGGGCGATCTCCCCGCAGGCAAGACCCATGATCATATCGTCCAGGGTGCCGACGATCCCGCTGCTCTCGGCCGCGGCGACGAACGTGTTGGGCGGCACCGGGCCGCGGCCGGGGGCCGTCCACCGGGCGAGGGCCTCGAGGGCGACCGGCAGGTGGTCGGTCAGCCGCACGATCGGCTGGTAGTGCACGGCGAACCCGGCCGACCAGCCACCCCGACACAGCGCCGTGGCCAGCGCGTCGGCCAGGTGGGTGCCGGCGACGAGCTGCGCCTGCGGCGTCTGGCCCAGGCCCGGCCGGTACACCACCAGTCGGTTGCGACCGGTCTGTTTCGCCGCGTGCAGTGCCATGTCGGCGCGGCGCAGCAGGACCTCGGTCGTCTCCTGGGTCCGGCCGGCGACGACCAGGCCCACACTCGCGTGCACCGGCCACTGGTGGCCGCCCACCGCGACCGGTTGGCGCAGCGCCGTCAGGATCCGCTCGGCGACCTGTTCGGGCAGCTCCCGGCCGCCGTCGAGCAGGATCGCGAACTCGTCGGAGCCGAGTCGGGCGACCGTGTCCGCCGTGCGCACGCAGTGCCGCAGCCGTTGCCCGACGGCCCGCAGCAGCTGGTCGCCGGCCGCATGACCAAGACTGTCGTTGATCACCCGGAAGTCGTCGAGGTCGCAGTAGACGACGGCGACGTCGCTGCCGTCGCGCCGGCGGGTGGCAAGCGCGGTGTTCAGCCGCTCGCGGAACAGCTCCCGGCTGGCGAGCTCGGTGAGCGGGTCATGGGAGATCCAGTGCCGGACCTCCCGTTCCGCGTCGCCGAGCACGGAGATCAGCCGCTCGTTGGTCCGCGCGGTGAGCAGCTGGCGCAGGACCACCGCCGTGACCAGCAGGGCCACAACGACGCCCTCGACGGGGTCGAGCGCACCCCGCGTCCGCGACCGCCCCAGCACCAGCGCCGCCACCGCGCCCGCGGCGAGGTAGGGCACCGCCAGCCGCGCCAGCAGGCCGCCGCACGCGCCGACGCCCCGCGGGACGCCCGGGCGGCGCGCCCCCGATCGCGACCCGGCGGGACGGCGAAGCGCCGGGGGGGCACTGCCGTGGCGGACCACCCGCAGCGCCGCCGCCACCACGAGCAGGGCTCCCAGCACGGTGGTCGCGGCCAGCCCGGCGGCGACGGGGCCCACCGACACCCCCCAGCCGCGGGAGACGTCCAGATGGCCGGAACCCGGGCCCGGGCCCGGGACTGGGCCCGGTAGCGGCCCGAGGGCGGTTCGGGTGCTCCACAGGGCTGCCAGGGCCAGCGCGAGCAGGCCCACGCCCGCGCTGAGCACCGCCGGTCGGTCGACGGGCGCCCGGTAGCCGGCCACGTGCACGACGGTGAGGGCCAGCGCCAGGATCACCACCGGGTAGGCCACCGCCATCAGGTCCGCGCCGGCGGCGGCCTCGGTGGGCAGTCCGGTGAGCAGCCCCGACCAGGTGAGCAGGAACAGCGAGCCCGCCATGATCAGTTCGTCCAGGGCGACCGCGGCGGCCCCGGTGGGCAGGCCGGCCATGATCCCGGTACCGGTCCGGCCGAAGCCGGCCGCCAGGGCCGGGCCCCATCGGCCACCACCGACACCGGCCGCACCCAGCAGGGTCGCCGGTGGCCCCAGCGGCATCACCCGCTGCCGCGTCCGGGACGCCGACCCGCCGCGCGGCCAGGGCCGGTCCCCGCGTCGACCGACGTGCCGCGCCGGCACACTGGCCAGGGCGGCCAGCGCCAGCACCGGCATCGCCAGGTGCCCGGCATCCGCGAGGTAGCCGACCTGGGTGATCCCCCGGCGGCCGTCCATCGCCTGATCGAAGCGCCGCACCAGCCAGACCGCCTGACCCAGGGTCCAGCAGGACAGGGCGAGCGCAAGCCACCACATCCAACGGCCGCTGGAGCGGCCAAGCCGGCGCCCGGCCCAGCCGCAGCTGATCGCCGCACCCAGCCCAGCGGCGACGGCGGTGGCGTCGACGAGCAACACCCGCCTCGCCCTCCTCCCCCGTGCGTCGGCCACCCGGGACAGTGGGATCCGCGAAGAACGCGCACATCGGCCGAACTGATCGCAGAAAGTTGCCAGGGGGTCGCTGCCTCCCCACGCGACCCTATTCCGTGATCGCCCTACCACAAAGAGTGGCGACGCATCCCGCGTGCCGCGCGGTCCCGACGGTGCCTGTCGTCACTCTCGGTCGTCGATTGACTTCGGGGAGCGCCCATCCGGCGGGTGGACGGCCAGCACGCTCACCCGCTGGGTGGTCCGCAGCAGACCGCGGCCGGTGCCCGTGTAACGCCCCGAGGTGGGCGCGACGTCGGTGTAGTCCCGTCCGACGGCGACGGTGACGTAGCGCAGGTCGGCCTCCCGGTCGTGACAGGGATCGAAGGCGACCGCGACCGCGCCCGGCAGCCCGGCCAGACCCACGGGACCCGCCTGGCGCGGCCGGCCCGGCAGGCCGTCGGGCACGATCACCTCGACCCAGGCATGGGACGGCCCGTCGCCGACCAGATGCCCGGAGACGTAGCGGGCCGGCAGACCGGCCGCCCGGCACAGCGCCAGCATCACGTGGGCCTGGTCCTGACAGACCCCGGTTCCTCGGGTCAGGGCCTGGGCCGCGGTCGTCGTCACGTCAGTACTGCCGGGGACGTAGCGGATGTGGCTGTGCACCCAGGCGCAGAACCGGCGGGCGGTCAGCAGCGGGTCCTCGGCGCGCAGCGCCCTGGCCGCGGCGGTCAGGGCCGCGTCGGGCGCGGTCAGGGGGGTGGACGCGAGCAACCTGCGCCCGCCCAGCGCGGTGGCGCGCAGCGCGGGTCGCGGACCGCCGACCAGCCGCTCCAGGGTCACCTCGACGTCGAAGTCGAGCCGGGGCGGCACCCGCGCCAGTTCGATCACCGCCACCCGCAGGCCGTCGGCGCCGCGCTGCCAGGTGACCTCGGCGGCCGGCGCCGAGACCACAAGGCTCGACTCCCGCACCGACTGGTCACCATGACGCCGCGGCGGGACGACCACCAGACGGTGTCGCAGCGCGGTCGCCGCGCCGTCGTAGGTGTAGCCGAGCCGCTGGGTGATCTGGTAGCCGACCCGGGTTCCGGCGGGCAGCCCCAGCAGATCCTCGGTGGCGGTGGCCACCTGCTGACCGCTCACGATCGACCCGTCACGGCGCCACCAACGCCGGCCGCTGTGAGTTCGGACACGCTCCGGATGGTCGCCGCCCCACCCGGTCGACCGCCGTCAGCCCACCGGTCCGACCCGGCGAGCGCCGATGTTTCGCTCACGCTGCCGATCGTCGCCGCCAGGTGTTTCCACACCGTTAACTCGGCCCTGACGGGCGGGTCGAGGGTTGCCGTTACCGCAACCAGCCACTCACAGCGGGGACAGCCGAGGGAGACCCAGACCACACCGCACCGCCAGCCGCGCCCTGAGCGGGGCACTCGGGCTGTTCGGCCGCAGTGCCGAGTTCGCCGGGGACTGGCACCATCTAGTGTCATGAGCGAGCTGATGGCGACCCGACCCGAGCAGCCTCAGCGCAAGGCCCGCAGCGGTCTGCTCGAGCCGCTGGAGGCGCCCCGCACCCCCGCGCCCTCGGATCTTCCCGCCGACCGGTTCATCAACCGTGAGTCGTCCTGGCTGGATTTCAACGCCCGGGTGCTCGCGCTCGCCGAGGACGTCGCCACGCCGCTGCTCGAGCGGGCGAAGTTCCTGGCGATCTTCGCGAGTAACCTGGACGAGTTCTACATGGTGCGGGTGGCCGGGCTGATGCGCCGGGAGGCCACGGGTCTGGCCGTGCGCTCCGCCGACGGGCTGAGCGCACGCGAGCAACTGGACCTGGTGAGCCGGACGGCCTCCGAGCTGTCCCAGCGACAGTCGCGCTGCTTCACCGACGAGGTGGTGCCCTCGCTGGCCCACACCGGGATCAGCATCCGGTTCTGGTCCCAGCTCAGCGAGGCGCAGCGCGAACGGCTGCACGACTACTTCCACGAGCAGATCTTCCCGGTGCTCACACCGCTCGCCGTCGATCCGGCCCACCCCTTCCCCTACATCAGCGGCCTGTCACTGAACCTCGCGGTGCAGGTACGGGAGCCAGGTGGGGAGACCGACCGCTTCGCCCGGGTGAAGGTGCCGCAGAACGTCGGACGGCTGGTGCCGGTGTCCCCCGACGAGCCGGACACGGGTGGAGCCGGTCGCGGCCAGGGCGGCGCCGGGGGTGGCCAGCCGGACCGGCAGGCCTGCTTCGTGCCACTCGAGGAGGTCATCGCCGCCCACCTCGACCAGCTCTTCCCCGGCATGGAAGTGATCAACTCGCATCTGTTCCGGGTCACCCGCAACGCCGACCTCGAGGTCGAGGAGGACGAGGCGGAGGACCTGCTCCAGGCCCTGGAGCGGGAACTGGCCCGGCGGCGCTTCGGCCCGGCGGTCCGCCTCGAGGTGGACGCCGGCATCGACGCCGACCTGCTGTCGCTGCTCATGCGCGAGCTCGAGGTGACCGAGCGCGAGGTGCACCGGGTGTCGGGCATGCTCGACCTGTCGGCGCTGTGGGCGCTCTACGAACTGGACCGCCCGGAGCTGCGCGACCCGCCGCGGGTTCCGATCACCCATCCGCGGCTGTCCACCGAGGAGGGGGAGACCCCCGACTTCTTCTCGGTGCTGCGCGAGGGCGATGTGCTGGTCCACCATCCCTACGACTCGTTCACCACCTCGGTGCAGCGGTTCATCGAGCAGGCCGCCGCCGACCCGCAGGTACTGGCGATCAAGCAGACGCTCTACCGCACCTCTGGCGACTCACCGATCGTGGACGCGCTGGTCGCCGCCGCCGAGGCCGGCAAGCAGGTGGTGGTGCTGGTCGAGATCAAGGCTCGGTTCGACGAGAGCGCGAACATCCGCTGGGCCCGGGAACTGGAGCGGGCCGGCTGCCATGTGGTCTACGGCCTGATCGGGTTGAAGACCCACTGCAAGACCTGCCTGGTCGTCCGGCAGGAGCGCGGCGGGCTGCGCCGGTACTGCCATGTCGGCACCGGCAACTACAACCCCAAGACCGCCCGGCTCTACGAGGACCTGGGCCTGCTCACCGCCGACCCGGGGGTGGGCGCCGACCTCACCGACCTGTTCAACGTGCTGACCGGGTACAGCCGGCAGACCGAGTACCGCTCGCTGCTGGTCGCCCCCCAGCACATGCGCGACGGCATCCTGGCCCGGATCGACGCCGAGGCACGGGCGGCGGCGCAGGGCCGTCCGTGTGGCATCCGGCTGAAGGTGAACAGCCTGGTGGACGAGCAGGTGATCGACGCGCTTTACCACGCCTCCCAGGCGGGCGTACCGGTGCACTGCCTGGTCCGTGGAATCTGCGCACTACGCCCGGGTGTGCCGGGACTTTCGGAGACCGTACGCGTCCGATCGATTCTCGGTCGGTTCCTCGAACACAGCCGGATGCTGGAGTTCGCGTCCACGGACGAGTTCTGGATCGGCAGCGCCGACATGATGCACCGCAACCTCGACCGTCGGATCGAGGCGCTGGTCCGGGTGGGTCAGTCGGCGGACCGCGACAGCCTGCGCGACCTGCTCGACCACGCCTTCTCCGACCAGGTCTCCGCCTGGGACCTGCGCTCCGACGGCCGGTGGGAGCGGCACACCAACGGGTCGGACGACGTCCGGCTCGCGGACTACCAGCATGACCTCATGGCGCAGGCCGTCCGGCGCGGGCACCGGTAACCGGCACCGGCTGGCGCCAGCCAGCCGTGACCGGCGCCCGCACCGCCGGTCAGTCCGAGCTCGCCGAGACGCTGGACTTGAACTCCGAACCGGGCCGGAACTTCGGCACGACGGAGGCGGCGACGTGCACGGGCTCGCCGGTCGCCGGGTTGCGGCCGGTGCGCGCGGCGCGCTCCACCCGCTCGAACACGCCGAAGCCGGTGATCGTCACCTTCTCGCCGCTGGCGACGGCCTCCTGAATCGCGTCGAACACCGCGTCGACCGCCTTGGTGGCATTCGATCGTCCGCCCTCGATCTGCTGGGCGATGCGGTCAACCAACTGGGACTTGTTCACGACAACCTCCGGACGCCCCGCAGGGCGCGGGATGGGGAGCAGATCGGGCATCACACTGCGCTGCACCGTAGGCATCTCCACTGGCGAGGGCAATTCCCGCCACCGTGTCGCGTCACACAAACCCGCACGTCATCGGGTTCGTGCCAGTGGGCGACGGGATGCGTGCTGTGCGAACCACCCCAACCAACCGGTAGATTCATCACGTTCAGTGACGAGTGTCGCCGGAATTTTTGGGCTCAATGTCACGCTTTGGTCGCCAGCCGCCTCCAACGGGGGCAGGACCACTCTGCTACGTAGCCATCCAAACGCCTCGGGCGATGACCGATGGCCGGATTGCCGACACCGCAGGGCAAGTCGTCAACCCGCCCCCGCACCCCTGTCGGCCCTTATGTGATTTCGATCACATTCTTGGCCGCAGGGGCTCGGGGACACGCACGGGGGTGGGTCACCCGGTCAGCCGGTGGTCGGCAACCAGGCCGGCCGCGTGCGCTCGAACGCGGTGACGAGCTCCTCGTGCCGCAGGGTCAGGCCCACGTCGTCGAGGCCCTCCAACAGCCGCCAGCGGGTGAAGTCGTCCAGCTCGAAGGACGCCGCGACATCGGCCCCGCGGACCTCCCGGGCGACCAGGTCGACCGTGATCTCGAGGGTCGGGTCCTGCTCCACCGCCGTCTGCAGGCGCTCCACCGTCCGCGCCGCGAGCTGGACCGGCAGCAGGCCGTTACCGAGCGCGTTACCCCGGAAGATGTCGGCGAACCGGGCGGAGATGACCGCCCGGAACCCGTAGTCCTGCAACGCCCACACGGCGTGCTCGCGGGAGGAGCCGGTGCCGAAGTCCATCCCGGCGAGCAGGATCGAGGCGCCCGCGTAGGCGGGGTTGTTCAGCACGAAGCTCTCGTCCGCGCGCCACTCGGAGAACAGGCCGGCGCCGAAACCGGTCCGCTCGATGCGCTTGAGCCAGTCGCTGGGGATGATCTGGTCGGTGTCCACGTCGCTGCGGCGCAGCGGCACGGCCCGGCCGGTGTGGGTGATGAACGCCTCCATCGGAAACGCTCCTTTCTGCGGTGAGACGAAGACAGGGTCGAGCGCGCGGGACGGTCCGGGCGCTACAGGTCTGCCGGGGCGGTGAGCCGGCCGGTGACGGCGGTGGCGGCGGCCACCTCCGGGGACACCAGATGGGTCCGTCCGCCCTGGCCCTGGCGACCCTCGAAGTTGCGGTTGGACGTCGAGGCGCTGCGCTCCCCCGGCGCCAGGGTGTCCGGGTTCATCCCGAGACACATCGAGCAGCCGGCGCTGCGCCACTGCGCGCCCGCCGCCTCGAACACCTCGTCCAGGCCCTCGGCCTCGGCCTCGGACTTGATCAGCATGGAGCCGGGCACGATCAGCACCCGGACCCCGTCGGCCACCCGCCGGCCACGCAGCACCTCGGCGGCCGCCCGCAGGTCACTGAGCCGGCCGTTGGTGCACGACCCGATGAACACGGTGTCGACGGCGACCTCGGACAGCGGGGTGCCGGCCGTGAGGCCCATGTAGGTCAGCGCCCGCTGCGCCGAGGCACGGGCGGCCGGGTCGGCATAGTCCTCGGGGGTCGGCACCGGCGAGCCCAGCGGGGCGGCCTGGCCGGGGTTGGTCCCCCAGGTGACATACGGCGTGAGGGTCGTCGCGTCGATCACGACCTCGTGGTCGTACTCGGCGTCCGGGTCGGAGCCCAGGGTGCGCCAGTAGGCGACGGCGTCATCCCAGTCGGTGCCGGTGGCGACCCGCTCGCGGCCGGCGAGGTAGGCGAAGGTGGTCTCGTCCGGCGCGATCATGCCGGCGCGCGCACCGGCCTCGATCGACATGTTGCAGACGGTCATCCGGCCCTCCATCGACAGGCCCCGGATCGCCGCGCCGCGGTACTCGATGACGTACCCGGCACCGCCACCGGTGCCGATCCGCGCGATGATCGCCAGGATCAGGTCCTTGGCGGTGACGCCCGGGGGAAGGTCACCCTCGACGGTGACGGCCATCGTCCTCGGTCGCCGCTGCGGCAGCGTCTGGGTGGCCAGCACATGCTCGACCTGGCTGGTGCCGATGCCGAAGGCCAACGCGCCGAACGCGCCGTGGGTGGAGGTGTGGCTGTCCCCGCACACGATCGTCATCCCCGGCTGGGACAGCCCCAGCTGCGGTCCGACGACGTGCACGATCCCCTGGCCGGGGTCGTTCATCGGGAACAGCCGCACGCCGGCCTCGGCGCAGTTCCTGCGCAGCGCCTCGACCTGCGCGGCCGACACCGGGTCCGCGATCGGCAGCAGCGTGTCCGTCGTCGGAACGTTGTGGTCCTCGGTGGCCAGGGTCAGGTCGGTCCGGCGGACCGTCCGTCCGGCCAGCCTCAGCGCCTCGAAGGCCTGCGGCGAGGTGACCTCGTGCACCAGGTGCAGGTCGATGTACAGCAGATCCGGTTCGCCCTCGGCCTCGCGCACCACATGGGCGTCCCAGACCTTCTCCGCGAGTGTGCGGCCCATGACCGACCCGCTCCTTTCCGGTTTCCGGCGCTCGTCGTTCTCGCGCCGCTCGTCGATGCTGGGTGCCGACATCCCGGGCGTCACAGCCCCGGGCGCCATGACGTCGGGCGCCATGGCCCCGGACGCCACGACGCCGAACCGCCCGGATGTCGGGACGTCCGGGTGCCGGGGTGCCGGGGTGCCGGGTGCCGGCGGGGCTGGCGTCGTCGGCCGGTGAGCGCCGTGGGGTGACGTCGTCCCGAGATGGTCCGCTCGGGACGACGTCACCCCAGGATGTTGTCGTCCCAGGATGTTGTCGTCCCAGGATGTTGTCGTCCCAGGATTCAGGATGGCAGTATCAGCTTATGAAACAGCTTAGCGGAGTCGGCGTCCTTGACAAGGCGGCCCTGGTCCTGGCCGCCGTCGAGCACGGCCCCGTCTCGCTCACCGATCTGGTCGCGCGCACCGGGCTCACCCGGGCGACGGCCCATCGACTGGCCAGCGCCCTCGAGGTGCACCGGCTGGTCGGGCGCGACCCGGCCGGGCGGTTCGTGGCCGGTCCGCGGCTGGCGGCGGCCGCCGGTATCGCGGCCCCGTTGCCGTGGGAGCTGGTCGACCAGGCCGACGCGATCCTCACCGAGCTGCGCCACGCCACCGGCGAGAGCACCCAGCTCTACGTGCGCCGCGGCGCACTGCGGCTGTGTGTGGCGGCCTCCGAGCGGGCCAGCGGGCTGCGCGACACGGTGCCGGTCGGCGCCGCCCTGCCGATGACGGCGGGGTCCGGCGCGCAGGTCCTGCTGGCGTTCGCCGACGAGCCGGAGCCCGACCTGATCGGCGCCGCCCCCTTCGACGCGGCGGTCCTCGCCCAGGTGCGGGAGCGGGGGTGGGCGCAGAGCGTGGGTGAACGGGAGACCGGACTCGCCTCGGTGTCGGCACCGGTCCGCGACGAGGCGGGCACCGTCATCGCCGCGGTGTCGTTGTCCGGGCCGCTGGAGCGACTGACCCGTTCGCCGGGACGTCGTCATGGCGCGGCGGTGATCGAAGCCGCCCGGCGGCTGTCGACCGCGGTGGCATCCGACTGAGCAATCCGCGCAATCACGCGTTCCGCACTGTCAACTGCCGGACACCGCAACAGTCAACTGCCGGACACCGGAAATCGGCGGATGGTTGCGCGGAGACGGGTGTGATCCGCCATCCGGGCGTTCGATCACGTCCGCGGTTACCCCGATTCCGCTGGTGATCCGCGTGCTCGCGCCCCAGAGGGACAATGGGAATCACCCATTCGGGCCCCACAACAAATGCAGGCCGGGGCTACACCAACCGGGCGGTCAACCGACCGCGGCACCGCCCCGCCGCGGGTTGACGAGGCCCAACGTCGTAGCCTGTTCGAGTCGTCCGTCTCGGATGATCGGAGTGGCAGATCGGATGGTCCAAGCGGGCCATTGCAACTGGTAAGCACGTGGTGGTCCACCGCACCATCGAAATGGACCACCCGAGGCGCCAGCGGCATCCGGTCTCGGGGGATCTCCGGGTTCCGCACGGATGGGCGAGAAGCGCCCACGGCGGCGCCGTCGAAAGGCATAACCGCCACGGGCGGCGCCAGGGAGGGGCAGGGCGCGGTGCGCAGACTCGGTTCGCGGTACGTGCTGCACGAGGTACTGGGGCAGGGCACGACGGGCCAGGTATGGCAGGGCGAGCGGGTCTCCGACGGCACGCCGGTCGCCATCAAGGTGCTACGGCCCGAACTCGCCGATGACCCGGTGATCGTCGAACGGTTCCTGCGGGAGTGGGACCTGCTCGCCAAACTGGACGACCCCGGTCTGGTCGCCGTGCGCGACCTGGTCAGGGAGCCGGACACGCTGGCCCTCGTGATGGACCTCGTCGACGGTCCTGACCTACGGGCCCATCTGCGGCAGTACGGGCCACGCCCCGCCCGGGAGGCGGTCGGTATCGCGATCGGCACGCTGGACGCCCTCGACCGGGTGCACGCGGCCGGCATCGTGCACCGCGACGTCAAGCCCGAGAACATCCTCATCGACTCCGCCGACCCGGATCGTCCGGTGGTGCGACTCACCGACTTCGGGATCGCCCGGATGATCGGTCGCCACACCCAGCAGGCCACCGGCCCGGTCGGCACTCCCCTGTACATGGCGCCGGAGCTGGCCGCGGGGGCCCCGCCGACCGCCGCCGTCGACGTCTACGCGGCCGGCGTCGTGCTCTACGAGATCCTCGCCGGCTCGCCGCCGTACGACTCGCCGAACCCGGTCGAGCTGTTGCGCGCGCATCGCGAGGACGAACCACAGCCGATCCACGGCGTCCCGGCACCCCTGTGGGATGTCCTGTCCCGCATGCTCGCCAAATCGCCGCGGGCCCGGCCGATCAGCGCCGCCGAGGCGGCCGACGAACTCGACGAGGCCCTCGCCGCAAGCCTGCGTGGTGCCGCCGCGGCAGCGCCGGCAGGCATGCCGATCGGCCCCGCCGCGGCGCCCCCCGGGCGCTACACCTCCGTCGCCCGCCCCACCAGCACCCGGGTCCTGGGCGCCCGCTCCACCGGGGCCGCCGCCCAGGGTGCCACCGCGCCGCGCACCGCCGCGCTGGGAGCCGGCGTGATGGGAACCGCGGCGATGGGCGGCGGTGACACCCGGGGGAACTGGAGCGACCTGGAGCACACCCAGATCGCCGGCGGCCTGCCCGCGACCACCGTGGGACGAACCGGCCGAGGCTGGGACTCCGACGTGGAGATGACCCGGATCGCCGGAGCCACCGGTGCGGGCGCTGGTGCTGGTCGCGGTCTGGGTGCCGGTCGCGGCGCCGGTGGGGGCAGCCCGACCGGGAGCCGGGCCGGCGGCTGGAGCGACGCCGACGCGCCGACCGGGTTCGCCCCCGTCGTCCGGGTTCCGGCTCACTCCGGTGGCCCGGCGGCCGACACCAACACGGTCATGTCCGCGGCTCAGCAGCCCACCCCGTCCAGCGGTGGGCCGGGTGGCCACGGCGCACGGCGCGCCGACCGTCGGCGACGCACCCGGATCGCCGCCGGAGCCGGCCTCGTCGTCGCCCTGGTCGCCGGCGCCGGCGGCTGGGCGCTGGCGTCCAACGGTGACGCGAACAGCTCGCTGAGCGCGGCCACCGGCGTCGAGGTCTCGCTCGACCCGAGCGCGACCACCGCGCCGGGCGAGTCGACGAGCCCCGGCGGCGGGATCGTCGCGATCCCCGGTGCGACGCAGGCCGGGGTCGTCGGTCGACCCGGCGCCCACCCGGTGTCCACCGCGGCCGGCGCCGCGCCCGCGGCCACGGCCGCCCCCGCCACCTCGGCCGCACCCACGACCGGACCGACCGCGGGAAGCAGCCCGGCACCGTCCCCGACCGATGACGGGACGGCCACGGTGCCCAACACCGAGGGCTCGTCGGTCAACGCCGCGGTCAACACCCTCGGTGCCGCGGGCTTCCAGAACGTGGACAAGAAGTTCGACTGCTACGACAACGGGGCCGTGGACGCGGTCGTGCGCCAGAACCCCAAGGGCACGAAGGTCGCGAAGACCACCCGCATCGCGTTGCAGGTCCAGGGCAACGACTGCACGGTCGTCCCGAACGTCACCGGCATGACCGAGGCCAAGGCGAAGAGCACCCTGAACGCCGCCGGCTTCTACTGGATCAACGGTGCCTGCCCGTCCGGCTACACCAGCCAGGTCACTGGCTACACGCCCACCGGACGACGCCCGAGCGGCTCCACCACGGTGACCCTCACCCTCACCTGCGCCGCCCCCGCGACCACCCCGCCCCCGGCCAAGGCGCCGCCCGCCAAGGCGACGCCCGCGACCGCCAAGTAGGCCGGGGCCCTTCCCGGACACCCGTCCAACGCCCGGTCGGACTGCCCTCACCGGCAGCCCTGCCGGGCGTTGTCGTGCGTGGCGTCCCCGACACCCCACGGCCCGCTGCGCTGCCCGCTTGCATCGCCCGCCGCCCGCGGACGCCCGCCCTCGACGATGGCACGTCCTGTGGCGCGGCTTCTGGGGGCCGGCGGGGTCGGTGCCGGACCTGCGGCGGACACCGGGCCGGGGCGGGCAGCAGGACGAGCGGCGGCCTTCGGGCGTGCGGCGGCGGCCCGGCGGCGGAGGCGGCCCGGGAGGTCAGCCGAAGCGGTCGATCGGGAGGGAGCTGACGTCCGAGGAGGAGGGCAGGGAGCGCAGCTCGGGGCGGCTGCGGCCCAGCGATCGGGACGGTCGGCTGTCGTCCACCCGCAGCAGGCTGCGTGGCAGCGGCATGGGGACCGGGAGCTCGGACTCGGGTTCGTCCACGGTGGGGATGGCGGTCGCGGTGGCGGCCCAGAGGTTCACCTCGACGATGATCTCGCCGCTGTCCGAGGACATGCGCAGCCGGCCGCCGTGCACCTCGACCAGTCTGCGCACGACGTACAGGCCCATCCCGGCACCGTCCGTGGAGCGGGTCGCCGTGCCATCGCGCTGGGTGAAGGGCTCGAAGAGCTGGCGGATCGTGTCGGGATCCAGGTCGGGGCCGGGATTGCGCACCCGCAGGACGACCTCGTCGCCCACCCGGCCGGCGATGAGCCGCACCGGCGCACCCGGCCAGGAGTGCACCAGCGCGTTGTCCACCAGGTTCGCGACGACCTGGATGAGGGCCTGGCGGGCCATCCGCACGGACAGCTTGTCCGGCAGGTCGACCGTGACACTGCTGGGGGAGCTGGTGTAGGGCAGGCCGGCGAGGACGTGCCGGACGACCTCGGGCAGGTCGGCGATCGTCGTCTCGTCGGTGCCGGTGGCCGTGGCGGCCGTCAGCATGTTCTCCAGGAGCCGGGAAAGCCGGTCGGAATGGCGCACCGCGGTGTCGAGCAGGTCGTCGAGCTGGGCGTCGGTGAGCCGGTCGCGGCGGCGGCGGATGGTGAGCAGGTTTCCCCGGATACCCGTCAGCGGCGTGCGGAACTCGTGCGAGACCGTGGCGACAAGATCGCTGCGGATGCGGTCGGTCTCCTCCAGCCGAGCCATGAGGGACTGCTGCCCCTCGTGCAGCTGCTGACGGTAGTGCTCGACCCGGCGCCGGGACTGCTCGTTGTAGTGCCAGAAGACCATCTGCGCGCAGGCCAACGCGAAGATGAACCCGGCGTGCAGACCGGCGAGCAACCACGCGTTGTCCAGCATCTGCGAACCATCCGTGACGATGTTGCCCATCGTCAGGTTCGCCACGAACACGAACGCGATCGCCAGCAGGTAGACCGTCCACTCCTCGTAGAGCGCGATCAGGGCGACCACGACGAAGAAGTGGAAGTACATGGGCGTCAGACCGTCGGCGATGTGCACCAGCACGACGGAGCAGCACAGCAGGCCCAGGCTCGCCGCGAGCGCCCGCACCCGGCGCCGCCCCGGCACCACCGCCGCCGCGAACAGCAGACCCGAGGGGGTCGCCGCCAGCAGGCCGTGCCCGGCGCTGCGGCCCTCGACGACGGCGTAGCCGACGATGATGGGCAGGTGCAGGGCAAGCATCAGGCACATCAGGGTGTGCCGGGCGGTCCAGTCCTCCAACGGCAGGCCGCGCCCCTGCGGGAGGACGGCGGCGAGACGGCGCATCGGACTCGACGCGTCACGCTCGTCGTCATCGTCTATCGGCGGCATGGATCGTGCGACGCCCGTCACCGCTGCCTGCTGCGCGGCGGTGGCCCGCTCGCCCCGGCGCACACCGCGACCAGCCCGGGCGCTGCCATGACGACGGCGGGCCCGTTCGGGGGTCGGAGGGCTGACGGTGGACATCCGCGCAATTTTCTACCGTTCGAGCCCGGGAGCACCATGGTTGTCAAGGGTGGTGTCGCATGGCGACAGTGCCCAGGTTTGACTAGGCCTTCCGCACCACCTCCGACCGGGCTCATCGGAGGATGGCGCAAGGGTTGGTAGTCCGACCAGGCTGTGGTCCGCGAGGTGGTCCCAGGACGGCCACCCATGGAGGAGGACACCGTGCCCCCAGTGGCCCTGACTGCCTCGACCGCGATCGCCTTCGGTGTTGCGCGTGCGGCCCGCTCGGGTTCGCCGGCCGACGACCGCGCCGATGAGGCCCAGTCCGCCCTGGCGCTGACCGCACGGCCCCGGCTGCGGCTGGTCTCGACCATCGAGCCGCTCGCCGTGACCGACGGCCCGGCCCCCGAGGTGCACGGCCGGGGTGGCCCGAGCTCCTGCGGCTGCCGTGACTGCGCGATGGCCCGTCACCCGGCGGCGATGCCCCGGCTGGCCGTCGTCCGCTAGGGGCGGCACGCCGGGCCCACAGACGACAATGGCCCACGGAGAAAGCTCCGTGGGCCATTGTGACGCATGAAACACGTGCATACCTCTGGCCTTCTGAGGGAAGAAAGAAGATGCACAACTGCTGTAGCCCCGACCGGATTCGAACCGGCGCTACCGCCTTGAGAGGGCGGCGTCCTGGGCCACTAGACGACGGGGCCAAGACCTCCACACCGACACTGCGAAGAGCATCGAGTGGAACCATATTGAACTGTGCGACTTACTGTACATGATGCCGGACAGGTCCGGCGAATCGGCTCTGGTGACCGCCGATCATGCAGCTGGGGTACCAGGACTCGAACCTAGACTAACGGAGCCAGAATCCGTTGGGCTGCCAATTACCCCATACCCCAGGGGCCTCGCCAACCCCCTGGGTTACCCAGCGGGCCGTTCGGCGTTGCCTACTGTACCCCATCCGGCGCACTGACCGGACGGGGAGGTCCGACATCGCGTCGGCGTGGCGACCCCGCCCCGGGTGCCCGGCGCGAGGTCGCCGGGGCTGGGCTCCCTGTCCGCAAAAGGGCCCGGCGTTCGCCCCGCCGGCCCGGGTGGATCAGCGTGCGGTCACCGGGTTGGTCAGGGTGCCGATGCCCTCCAGAGTCACCGCGACCCGCTGCCCGGGCCGCAACGGACCGACGCCGGCCGGGGTGCCGGTCAGCAGCACGTCCCCGGGTAGCAGGGTCATCGCCGCCGACATGTAGGCCACCAGCTCCGGGACGCCGCGCAGCAGCAGCTTCGTGCGGGAGCTCTGCCTGGCCTCGCCGTCGACGGTGGTGCGCAACGCCAGGTCGGACGGATCGAGGTCGGTCTCGATCCAGGGGCCGAGCGGGCAGAACGTGTCGTGGCCCTTCGCCCGGGTCCACTGACCGTCGGCCGCCTGCTGGTCGCGGGCGGTGACATCGTTCGCGCAGGTGTAGCCGAGGATGACCTCCGCGGCCCGCTCGGGGGACACGTCCCGGCACAGGCGGCCGATCACGACGGCGAGCTCGCCCTCGAAATCCACCCGTTCGCTGTCGGGCGGCAGCACGATCGGATCGCCCGGCCCGGCCACGCTGGTCGACGGCTTCAGGAACAGGACGGGGCGGGCCGGGGCGGCGTCCCCACCCATCTCACGGACGTGGTCGGCGTAGTTCTTGCCGATGCACAGCACCTTGCTGGGCAGCACCGGGGCGAGCAGTCGGACGTCGTCCAGCGCGAAGCGCGCGCCGGTGAGGGAGAACGGACCGAACGGATGGGGTGCGATGGCCGCGACGACGGCCGTACCGTCCTCGACCGAACCCTCGACCACCCCGAAGCCGGGCTCGGAACCATCGGTGAACCTCGCGATACGCACGCCCCCGACCGTATCCGTCCATCGGCCGATCGCGGCGACCCGTCTGACCCGAGGTGATCAGGTTCGCCAGAACGGGGAAGCTGACCGACAATCGGGCAGGATGACCGGAGCGCTCCCGGATCCGGGAGCACCGACGTGGCGGCGAGACGAGAAAGGACAACCGTGAGCGAGCTCGACACGACACCGGTGTACGACGTGGGAGCGCCCGAGCCGAAGCCGATCGACGAGGAGCTCAGCGTCAAGCTCGGCCACCTGGCCGAGGACGCGATCCTGCGCGGCAAGCCGAACGGCACCGAGCGGTGCGACAACTGCCTGTACTACCTGGACACCGACAAGGACATCACCTACTGCTGGCACCCCAAGCTGCGCGTGCTGGTGGGCGGGGACTGGTGGTGCCAGTGGTGGGAGGAGATCGAGGACTGAGCACGTTCCCGGCGGGCGGGTCATCTCGGACCCGGCCGCCGGCCGGCGCCCCTCGGGTCAGTGGGCGGCGGGTCAGTGGGCGGCGGGTCAGTGGGCGGCGGGTCAGTGGGCGGCGGGTCAGTGGGCGGCGGGGTCCGGGCGCTCGCCCTGGCGGCGCAGGCCGAAGGTGACCGCGTCCTCCAGGGCCGACCAGGACGCGGCGATGATGTTCTCGTCGACGCCGATGGTGTCCCAGCGGGAGCGACCATCACCGGTGCCGACCAGGACCCGGGTGACCGCCCCGGTGCCCTGGCGACCGTCCAGGATGCGCACCTTGTAGTCGACGAGCTCCAGGTCGGCAAGGCCCGGGTAGGACTTCTCCAGCGCCAGACGCAGGGCCCGGTCGAGCGCGTTGACGGGGCCGTTGCCCTCGGCGGTGGCGACGTGACGGGAGCCGTGCGAGGTGAGTTTCACCGTCGCCTCGCTGACCACCTCGCCGCCGGGGCGCTGCTCGACGATGACCCGCCAGGACTCCAGGGTGTAGAAGCGCTGGCGGCCGCTGACCTCGTCGCGCAGGAGCAGCTCGAAGGACGCCTCGGCGCCCTCGTAGGCGAACCCGGCGGCCTCGCGGCTCTTGATGATCTCCAGAATGCGTCCGAGGGCGTCGCGCTCGTCGGAGAGGTCCAGCCCGATCTCGCGGCCCTTGAGCTCCAGCGTGGCCCGGCCGGCGAGTTCGGAGACCAGCATCCGCATGTCGTTGCCGACCACGGCCGGGTCGATGTGCTGGTACATGTCCGGGTCGATCTTGACGGCGCTGGCGTGCAGACCGGCCTTGTGCGCGAAGGCGCTCGTCCCGACGTAGGGGCGGTGCGGGTCGGGGACGGAGTTGGTCACCTCGTCGATGGCGTGGGCGACCCGGACGAGTTCACCGAGGCGCCCGGGGGGCAGCACGGCCTGGCCGAGCTTGGTCTCCAGACCCGCGATGATGCTGAACAGGTTCGCGTTGCCGCAGCGCTCGCCGTAGCCGTTGGCGGTGCCCTGCACATGGGTGACGCCGGCCTCGACGGCGATCAGCGAGTTCGCCACCGCGCAGTCGGCGTCGTCGTGGCAGTGGATGCCCAGGCGCGCGTCGGTGGCCGCCAGCACGTCGCTGACGACGGTGCCGATGCGCCCGGGCAGCATGCCGCCGTTGGTGTCGCACAGCACGACCACCTCGGCGCCGGCCTCGGCCGCGGCCCGCACGACCGCGAGGGCGTAGTCCGGGTGGGCCAGGTAGCCGTCGAAGAAGTGCTCGGCGTCGAGGAAGACCCGCTTGCCCTCGGCGTGCAGATGCGCGACGGTGTCCCGGATCATCGCCAGGTTCTCGGCGGCGTCGGTACGCAGCGCCCGCTCGACGTGGCGCAGGTCGGACTTGGCCACCAGGCACACGACGGACGTGCCGGCCTCACGCAGCGCGGCGACCTGCGGATCGTCGGCGGCCACCCGGCCGGCCCGCCGGGTGGCACCGAACGCGGCCAGCTGGGCGGTGTGCAGCGACAGCTCCGAACGGGCCCGGTCGAAGAACTCCGCGTCCTTCGGGTTCGACCCCGGCCAGCCACCCTCGATGAAACCGACGCCGAGGTCGTCCAGATGGCGCGCGACCGTCAGCTTGTCTCCGACGGACAGGGACAGGCCCTCCTGCTGGGTGCCGTCCCGCAGGGTCGTGTCGTAGATGTGCAGGGAATCGGGATCGTATGGCCGCACGCCGGGCGCCTCTCCGGTGGATCGGATGGGGCCGCGGGACCAGACCGACGCGGCCGCTGCACGCTCCCCCAGCCGCACGTGGACCACACTCCGGCGAAAGCGGCCGGCAGGCGGGCAACCTGGGCCGCCACGCGCCCGGCCCCATGGGTCAGCGACCGGAACGCGCGACGGAGACGGGTTCGCCGCCGGAGGACCAGACTACGTGTAACAGGCCTGACATGTGAACAGTGTGATGTGCGCCATGGCGCCGCCCCACCGCCGGGCGCCTCACGCCGTGTGCGGTGCGCTCAGTCGCCGGCGAAGCGACGCAGCCGGTCGACCTGCATGATCGTGATGGTCTGGCCTTCGGACAGAATCCAGGCCCGCCGCTCGAACTCCCGCAACGCCTGGTTGACCGACTGCCGGGAGCCGCCGAGCAGCGAGGCGATCTCGGTCTGGGTGAGGCCGAGCTCGATCACCGGGCGGCCCGCCTCGCGCATCCGCAACAACAGCAGCTTCGCCACCCGGCGCGGCAGGTCGAGGAACACCAGGTCGGCGTTGGCGCCGGTCAGCCGCCGCACATGGGCGACCAGAGCTCGGATCAGCTGCTCGGCGACCGCGGGACGTTCGTGGACCAGCTCCCATACCGCCGCCCGATCGAGTACCAGCGCGGTGCTGGGTTCGAGCGCCTCGACGCTGGCCGAGCGGGTGCCCGCCTCGACGAGGTTGAGCTCGCCCAGGGTCTCCTGCGGCCCGGCGATGTTCAGAACGTGATCGCGACCGTCATCGGCCTTGGTGAGCACCTTCAGTCTGCCGCTGGCGACCACGAGCAGGGTGTCGGCGGGCTCCCCCTCGCTGAAGACCACCTGCCCCCGTCGGAATCGCCGCGTGACCGCGCGGGCGGCCAGGCGCAGCAGATCCTCCTCGTCCAGCTCCTTCAGCAGTGTGGTCGCGCGAAGTAGGGCGACCGCCTCGTTGTCGTGCATGCGGTGACCGTAGCGTTGCCGGTCCCCCTCGTGTGCCGCAGCCGTCGACAAAGCCCGTACGGACGGGCCGGACGGACCGCGTGCGGCGTGCGGCGGCACACCTGACACCTCAGGCCGTCACGCGACTGCTGCTCCAGCAACGCACGACGTCGCGCATGCTCAGGATGCCCGCGACCTCGCCACCGGAGGTCACGATCAGGTGACGGAACTCCCCGCGCAGCATCGCGGCGGCCGCCTCGTCGAGCGACCAGCCCGGATCCGCGAAGACGACGTCGCGGGTGAGGTGGTCGCCCGCGAGCTCGACGTCGGCGTCCTGCCCGGCCGCCACCGACCGCAGCACGTCCCGTTCGGTCAGGATGCCGTAGCCCTGACTGTCCGCGTCGTGCACCACCGCCGCCCCGACCCGCCGGGCGGCCATCAGCCGAGCCGCCTGGCGCAGGGTGTGCCCAGGACCGATCATGAGTACAAGGGAGCTCATCCCCTCCGAGACCTGCACGTCGCCTCCCGACGTCCGCCCCCCGACGCTTGTGCGTTCGTGAACGCTTCACAGGCGACGGTAAGCCTGGTCCGGCGCTTTTACCAGACCGAAGCGGAAATCGGCGTGCCCTCGGCGTGACATTCGCCACCCCGAGGGAGGGAGTCGACGGGTGGCGGGCTCAGCTCTGGACGAGCTCGTTCCAGGAGCGGTAGCGCTCCAGCTCGCCCCGGGTGGCCTGGTGGAAGATCTCCAGCAGCTCCCGCGTGACGGGCCCGGGCTTGCCGCTGCCGATCTGGCGGTCGTCGACGGACACGACCGGCACGATCTCGGCCGCCGTCCCGGTGAAGAACGCCTCGTCTGCGAGGTAGAGATCGGTGCGCACGACGTGCTGCTCGACCACCTCGTAGCCCTGATCGGCGGCGATCTGCATGATCGAGGCCCGGGTGATGCCGCCGAGCGGGCCGTCGGTGAGCAGCGGAGTGATCACCTTGCGGCCGGAGACGAGGAAGACGTTCTCCCCGGTGCCATCGGCGATGTGGCCGTTCGGGCTGGTCAGGATGGCCTCGTCGTACCCGGCCTTGACCGCCGCGACCTTCGCCAGCGACGAGTTCAGGTACTGCCCGGACGCCTTGGCCGCCGGCGGGGTGATGTTCGGGTCGTTGCGCTTCCAGGAGGAGATCATCGCCCGCACGCCGTTGGCCTCCGCCTCCTCCCCGAGGTAGGCACCCCACGGCCAGACCGCGATCATCACCTCGACCGGGGACGGCAGCGGGTTGAGCCCCATCTCGCCGTAGCCGAGGTAGACCAGCGGCCGGATGTAGCAGGAAGTGATGTCGTTGACGGCGATGGTCTCCTTCGTCGCCGCCACCACCTCCTCCTCGGTGAACCGCGGCTCCATCACGTAGATCTTCGCGCTGCGGTAGAGCCGGGCGATGTGGTCGCTCAGCCGGAAGACCGCGGGCCCGTCGGCCGTCGCGTAGCAGCGAATGCCCTCGAAGACGCCCCACCCGTAGTGCAGTGTCGGGTTGAGCACGTGGATGCGGGCATCGTCCCAGTCGACGAACTCGCCGCTCATCCAGATCTTGGAGGTGGGGGTGATGGGCACAGCGGACTCCAGGCCAGTATGCGACGACTCGAGACGGACCGGTCGGCGGGAGGAACGGGGCGGGATCCACGGCCCCGGACGAGAATAACCAGCCGGTGACGCGGGGCGAGACGCGACGACCCGCCCGGCCCCCCGATCGGATCAGCCGGCGGCGCGGGTCGCC
Organism: Frankia sp. AgPm24; assembly: GCF_023243055.1. Lineage (NCBI taxonomy): Bacteria > Bacillati > Actinomycetota > Actinomycetes > Frankiales > Frankiaceae > Frankia > Frankia sp. AgPm24. Next base: position 62,797 of record NZ_JALKFW010000184.1, read on the forward strand.
AGATCCTCGCCGCGTTCACGGGTGGACATCGTCGCCGCGTCGGAACCCGCCCGGGAGGCCAGCGACGCCGCCACGGCCGCCTCCACCCGGGCGGCCTCGTCCGCGTGCCCGAGATGGTCGAGCAGCATGGCGACCGAGGCGACGGTCGCCGTGGGGTCGGCGATCTGGCGGCCGGCGATGTCGGGCGCGCTGCCGTGTACCGGCTCGAACATGCTGGGATGAACCCCCGAGGGGTCGAGGTTGCCGCTGGCCGCGAGCCCGATCCCACCGGTGATGGCCGCGCCGATGTCGGTGATGATGTCCCCGAACATGTTGTCGGTGACCACCACGTCGAAGCGGCCCGGGTCGGTCACGAAGAACATCGACGCCGCGTCCACATGCTGGTAGCCGACCTGCACCTCGGGAAATTCGACGGCGACCTCGGCGACGGTGCGCGACCACAGGTCACCGGCCTTGGTGAGCACGTTGTTCTTGTGCACGAGGGTGAGCTGGCGGCGTTCCCGCCGGGCCGCCCGACGGAACGCGTCGCGCACCACCCGCTCGACGCCGAACCGGGTGTTCAGGCTCTCCTCGGTGGCGACCTCGTGCGGCGTACCGCGGCGCAGCACGCCGCCGGCACCCGCGTACGGCCCCTCGGTGCCCTCCCGAACCACGATCATGTCGATGCTGGGATCGCCGGCCAGCGGCGAGCGGACCCCGGGGTAGAGCCGCACCGGCCGCAGGTTGACGTGATGGTCGAGCTCGAAGCGCAGCCGCAGCAGCAGGCCCCGCTCGAGGACGCCGCTGGGCACCCCGGGATCGCCGACCGCGCCGAGCAGGATGGCGTCGTGCCCACGCAGTTCCGCGAGGACGGAGTCGGGCAGGGTCTCGCCGGTGGCGTGCCAGCGGCGCGCGCCGAGGTCGTACTCGGTCGTCTCCACCTTGGGATGCACGGCACGCAGCACCCGTAGCCCCTCGGCCACCACCTCGGGGCCGATCCCGTCACCGCCGATCACCGCAAGCCTCATAAGGCCGACTGTAGCCGTCCGCGACGACCCGAGGCGGCCCGACCCGGCCCGTGTGCTGCGCTTACGCCCGGTCACGGCGCTGCCGTGGCCCCGCCGCCGCGCATCCGCCTCCGAGACCCGCCGGACAACCACCGAATCCACCCGCGGGATTGCGGGGAGTAATCAAAATCCGGCAACACAACGACCATGAACAACACCGTTGTTGACGAATTGACGGATGTTCGCAGCCATCCATCCGGCCATCGCCCGACATCGCCGCCGAAGATTTTTTGGCGACACTCCAACCTGGCCGTAGATCAGGGACCCCAGGTCCGCGAACCATCCGCCATGCGCCACCCCACGGGCCCGACGCCCGAAATGCGACTGTCGTTAATCATGGCATTTCTCGCCGGTTACCCAAAAGAGCGCGGGACCCACAACTCCGGACGGTACTCACGCCATCCGCACGGATCAGATGGTAAAAAATTCCCTTACCAGGACAGTGCGACGTGCTTGAAGCGAGGGGGTGCACGGCGCATGATTACCCGACCGCGGTCTCCATCTGGAGCCGCCGGGGGCAGCCGTGCCGAGGGCGAGGCCGATCTCGGCGCCGTTTCGGCCAGCCGAGCACGCCCACCGACGACCAGCATCACGGCGACCACCACGACGGCGACCACCACGACGGCGACCACTGCGTCCATCACCACGGGGTCGACAGCGACCGCCGCGGTGTCGGCCGCACGCACCGGGGCGCCGAGTGCCAGCCCGCCGTCGGCCGGTCAGGTCGCCGTGGCCGGGTCGGCCGCGGCCGGCCACGAGGCGGAACCACCGGATCTCGACCGTGTTCTGCGCGATCCCACCGAGCCGACGCTGCACTTCCAGCCGGTGGTGGATCTACAGCGTGGGGTGATCGCCGGCTACGAGGCCCTGGCTCGTTTCGAAAGCCATCCCGGGGTCTCCCCCGACCGGATCTTCGCCGCCGCGGTCCATCACGGTGTGGCCGCCGAGCTGGAGGCCCGGGTCCTGGCCGCGGCGCTGGCCGCCCGTGACCGGATGCCCGAGCGCTGTTTCCTCGCGGTCAACGTGCTGCCGCACCTGCTGGGCGAGCCGCCGGTCGCCCAGGTCTGGCAGGATGCCGACCTGCGCCGGATAGTGCTCGAACTGAACGAGACGGTGGATCTCGACGACACCGCGGAGCTCGCCGCCATCACCAGCGAACTGCGCGACCGCGGCGCGTTCATCGCCATGGACGACGTCGGTTCCGGCTACGCCGGGCTGCGCCAGATCGCCCGGGTCCGGCCGGACTTCGTCAAACTGGACCGTTCCCTGGTCGTGAACATCGACGACGACCAGGTCAAGATCGCGCTGACCGAACTGGTCGGTGGTTTCGCGAGCCGGCTCAACGGCTGGGTGATCGCCGAGGGGGTCGAACGCGCCGACGAGCTCGCCATGCTGGTGGCGTTGGGCGTCCCGCTGGGGCAGGGGTTCCTGCTGGGCCGGCCGAGGCCGGACTGGCAGCAGCTCGACGCCGGGGTGGCCCGTCGGCTGCGGCAGCTGTCCGAGCGCACCAACCGGGCCGCGAGCATCGAGAGCCTGATGGAACGGGCCACGGTGAGTATCGGCGATTCGGGGCACTGCGCGATGTCCACCGACTGCCCGAGCTGCCCGATGCGCGCCCCGGCCGGCCCGCCGGACACCGCGCACGATCGGGGCGACGAGCAGAACCCACGCGCGGCGATCATTGTCTCCAACCGGTGCCGACCGGTCGCCCTGCACGTCAGTGCGGGCGGAGGTGAACTGCGCCGGATGCCGACCACGCTGTTCGCCCGCCCCGAGGAACCGGTGACCGAAGTGGCGCGGCGGGCGATGACCCGCTCCCGGGCCAACCGGTTCGACCCGGTGATAATCGTGACCGAGATGGGCCGACCACTCGGCCTGGTCAGGATGGAGAGCCTGATGCTGCGCCTTGCGGAGCTGTCGACATGAGGCGAAACCGGTATTGGACCGCGCAGGCCCTGATGGCGCCGAGCCCGGCGCTCGTCGGCCATTCCCGGCCCACGGAGATCACCCTGCGCCGGCCGGCAATGAAGGAATTCTACTGCGGGGCGATCATTCACGGTTGCGAGACCCGGATCACCGCCGCCAACGAGGCGGACCTGCTGCGTTCGGTCGACACCCACGCCCGCGTCGACCATGGCATGACCGATGTTCCCGATGCCCTGTTGGACGAGGTGCGCGGCGATATCACCGGCACCGTCGCACGCACCGAACGGCCAGGCTGACAGCGGCCCGCCTGGCCCGCCCGCCGGGCCGCTGATCGGCGGACCAGCGGACGGGCGAGCGGAGCAGGCGGGGGCGCCGCCAGGGCGTGTCGGTCAGGCGACCGGGGCGCCGCTGGTCTCGGCGGAGCGCTGGGTGGCCACGGCTGACCCGGGCAGCTGACCCGGGGCGGTGCCGGTGGCACGGGCGGCCCGGTTCACCGCGCTGACCACGGCCCGCAGCGACGCCGTGACGATGTTCGGGTCGATCCCGACACCCCAGTAGATGGTGCCGTCAACGTCGATCTCCAGGTAGGCCGCCGCCCGCGCGTCGGCGCCGGAGCCCAGCGCGTGCTCGTTGTAGTCGAGGATGCGCACCGGCAGACCGCGGGTGGCCAGCGCCGCGACGAACGCGTCGATCGGCCCGTTGCCCACGCCGGTGATGCTCGTGTCCGCCCCGTCGACCCGGACGGAGACCGAGACCTCGTCCCGCTCCCCCGAGGCGGCGGTCGTCCGCGAGCCCAGCAGTTCCAGCGGGCCGCGGTCGGCCCCGCCGGCCAGGAAGTACTCGTCCGAGAAGATCCGCCACAGCTGTTCGGCGGTGACCTCGCCGCCTTCGGCGTCGGTGTGCCGCTGGACCACCCCGGAGAACTCGATCTGCAGCTTGCGCGGCAGATCCAGGGAGTGTTCGGCCTTGAGCAGGTAGGCGACCCCACCCTTGCCCGACTGGCTGTTCACCCGGATGACGGCCTCGTAGGTGCGGCCCACGTCCTTCGGATCGATCGGCAGGTAGGGCACCTCCCACAGGGTCTGCCCGGTGCGCGCCATCGCCTCGAAGCCCTTCTTGATGGCGTCCTGGTGGGAACCGGAGAAGGCGGTGTAGACGAGGTCGCCGCCATAGGGATGGCGCGGGTGCACGGGCAGCTGGTTGCAGTACTCCACCGCGCGGCGCACACCGTCGATGTCGGAAAAATCGATCATCGGGTCGATGCCCTGGGAGAACAGGTTCAGGCCGAGAGTGACCAGGCAGACGTTGCCGGTGCGCTCACCGTTGCCGAACAGGCAGCCCTCGACCCGGTCGGCGCCGGCCAGGACGCCGAGCTCGGCCGCCGCCACCGCGCAGCCGCGGTCGTTGTGCGGATGCAGGGACAGGATGACCGCCTCGCGCCGGGTCAGGTTGCGACCCATCCACTCGATCTGGTCGGCGTAGACGTTCGGGGTGGACATCTCCACCGTCGCCGGCAGGTTCAGCACCACCGGACGTTCGGCCGTCGGCTCCCAGACGTCCATCACCGCCTCGCACACCTCGACGGCGTAGTCGAGTTCGGTGCCGGTGAACGACTCGGGGCTGTACTGCCAGCGGACGTTGGTGTCACCCAGCAGCTTGTCGGCGTACTGCGCGCACCAGCGGGCACCCTGCACGGCGATCTCGGTGATGCCGGCCCGCTCCAGCCCGAACACGACCCGACGCTGCAGCGTGGACGTCGAGTTGTACAGGTGGATCAGCGCGTTGTCGGCACCGACCAGGGACCGCGCGGTGCGCTCGATCAGTTCCTCTCGGGCCTGGGTCAGCACCTGGACGACGACGTCGTCGGGAATCCGGTCGGACTCGATGAGCTCGCGGATGAAGTCGAAGTCGGTCTGGCTGGCCGCCGGGAAACCGACCTCGATCTCCTTGTAGCCCATCGCGACCAGCAGCTCGAACATCTGCATCTTGCGGGCGGGCGTCATCGGGTCGATCAGCGCCTGGTTTCCGTCACGCAGGTCGACACTGCACCACTGCGGGGCGCGGGTGATGGTCTGCTGCGGCCAGGTGCGGTCCGGCAGGGTGACGGGGGTGAACGGCCGGTACTTCTCCACCGGCATCGCGCCGGGACGCCGCCCGGCCGGCACTGCCGAACGGATGGGGGAGACCTGCGGTTGCGTGGTCATCGCGCTCCTGCTTCTGCTTCCTCGAACGAGGTCATACCGTCGCCGGCGCACGAGAACACCGCGACGAGGAAGCCAGCTGAATCAGGCCCCGCCGCGGCGGCTAAGGAGAAGGAGCGCACACATCGCTGTTACACAGTACCCGACGTCGGATCAACCGTCCGCCCGGCAACACTCGCCACCCGCCGGGCATCCACGCTACCGCGCGGGCTCGGGCGGACGCGGCGCCCACGGAGCCCACGGAGCTCAGGTGACGATCGACCCGATGACACGGATAGGCTCGTTGCGCGTACGCAGGTCGTCGGGCCGCACCGTACAGACGCCGCGGCGCACGCCCGCGGCGTAGCTCGGCTCGGACGGGTAGAGGGCGCCGACGGCGAGATGCGGCGCGGAGTCGATGGCGCCGGTGCTGTCGCGCAGGGCGCCGGCACATCGCTGCCGGGCGCGCTGCGCCAACGTCGAGGCGCCGGGGAAGTTCTCGTCCGGCCCGGCCAGGTCGACCAGCCGGGTGACCTGGTCGATGTGCGGCTGGTCGCAGCCGACCCGGACCGGGACGACCGGGCGCAGCACGTCGATGTCGCCCGCGGGCAGGGGCGTCCAGGCCAGGCAGTCGCCGCGGTGCAACGACGAGATCAGCGCCGCGCTCACCGTGAAGCCGGCAGGCGGTTCGCTGAGCCCACTGGTGACGGCGGAGCGCAGCGTGGGGGTGCTGCCCACGGCCGTGGCGGCCCCGGCCCGGGCGGCGGCGGCCACCCCGGTGCCGCCGCGGGTCGCGGTCTGGCGCAGCGCGACCACGGTGATGGTGATCATCCCGACGACGATGGCCAGGAAGGTGACCATCCGGGCGATCCGCCGGGAACGGCCGGGTGGCGCGGGTGGGGACACCATCCGATGGAAGACGCCGGGCAGCCCGCGGGGGGCGGGCACCACCTGGCATCGGGTGGAGCCGCTGGCCGGTTCCGAGGACCGGCCGCGTTCGTCCGCGGACGGCTCGAGGAAGCGGGCCCCCCGCACGAAACGCTCGTTCAGGCGAAGCCCCTCGAACGGGTCCTCATGCCGCGGCGCCATGACTGCCACGGTAAACCCGACGGCGAGTTGAACGCGCATGTTCAGCATAAAGATCACCCTGGCACCGCACCGGTCGGGCAGCCTGGTCGCGCGGGCGTGTCGCCTGCGTTCCAGGCAGACGTCCCCGGCGCGCCCACACTCGGCCGTGACCTGCTCCACCTGCCGCGATGCCACCCACGGGCGGGTCAGCGGGCCGAGTCGACCCGGCGCCGGGATGACGGCGCCGGGTCGGTCCCTCAGGCGTTGATCCAGGACATCAGCGGCCGCAGTCGGCCGCCGACCTGTTCGATCGGGTGCTGCTTGCCCTCCTCGACCAGCTTGGTGAAGGTCGGACGGCCGTTGTCGTCCTCGGCGACCCACTCACGGGCGAAGGTGCCGTCCTGGATCTCCTCCAGGATCTTGCGCATCTCGGCCTTGACCGCCGGGGTGACGACCCGCGGACCGCGGGTGACGTCGCCGTACTCGGCGGTGTCGGAGATCGAGTAGCGCATCTGCGAGATGCCGCCCTCGTACATCAGGTCGACGATGAGCTTGAGCTCGTGCAGACACTCGAAGTAGGCGACCTCGGGGGTGTAACCCGCCTCGACGAGGGTCTCGAACCCGGCCTGGACCAGGGCCGACGCACCGCCGCAGAGCACGGCCTGCTCACCGAACAGGTCGGTCTCGGTCTCCTCGGTGAACGTGGTGCGCAGCGCCCCGGCGCGGGTGCCGCCGATGCCCTTGGCGTAGGCGAGCGCGATGGCGAGCGCCTTGCCGGTGGCGTCGTTCTCGACGGCGACGAGCACGGGCACGCCCTTGCCCTCCTCGAACACCCGGCGGACCAGGTGGCCGGGGCCCTTGGGGGCGACCATGAACACGTCGACGCCGGCCGGCGGCTCGATCAGGTTGTAGCGGATGTTGAAGCCGTGGCCGAACGCCAGCGCCTTGCCCTCGGACAGGTGCGGGGCGATCGACTCGGCGTAGATCCTGCGGTGGGTGGTGTCCGGGGTGAGCAGCATGATGATGTCGGCCTCGGCGGACGCCTCGGCCGGGGTGAGCACCCGCAGGCCCTGCTCGGCCGCCTTCTGCCGGCTGCGGCTGTCCGCGGGCAGGCCGACCCGGACGTCGACGCCGGAGTCGCGCAGGTTCAGCGCGTGCGCGTGGCCCTGGCTGCCGTAGCCGATGATGGCGACCTTGCGGTCGGCCAGGACATCCAGCGAGGCGTCGTCGTCGTAGTAGATCTCGACCATCGTGGGGGTCTCTCTTCTCATGGGGATCTCGTCGGAACTTCGGACGGGAAACTGTGGTGGTTCAGGCCGAGCGCTCGACGGCCCGCAGACTGCGGTCGGTGATCGAGCGTGAGCCGCGGCCGAGCGCCACCATGCCGGACTGCACGAGTTCCCGGATGCCGAACGGCTCGAGCATCCGGATCAGGGCGTCCAGCTTGTCGCGGGTGCCGGTGGCCTCGATGGTGACCGCGTCGGGGGCGACGTCGACCACCTTGGCGCGAAAGAGCGCGACCGTCTCCAGCACCTGGGAGCGCACGGCGAGGTCGGCCCGCACCTTGACCAGCAGCAGTTCCCGCTGCACCGAGACGGACGTGTCCATCTCGACGATCTTGAGGACGTTGACCAGCTTGTTGAGCTGCTTGGTCACCTGTTCCAGCGGCAGGTCGTCGACGGCGACGACGATCGTCATCCGGGAGACGTCGGCGTTCTCGGTCGGCCCGACCGCCAGCGACTCGATGTTGAAGCCGCGCCGGGAGAACAGGCCCGAGACCCGGGCGAGCACCCCGGGTCGGTTCTCCACCAGCACGGACAGGGTGTGCGTGGTCCTCACAGGTTCACCTCGGTGTCACCGGAGTAGTCGAAGTCGGGCGCGAGGTCGCGGGCGACCCGGATCTCGTCGTTGCTGGACCCGGCGGCGACCATCGGCCAGACCATCGCGTCGGGATGGACGACGAAGTCGACGACGACGGGCGCGTCGTCGATCGCCATGGCCTTCTCGATCGTCTCGTCCACCTCGCCCGCGGACTCGCAGCGCAACCCGACGCAGCCCAGCGCCTCGGCGAGACGGACGAAATCCGGCACCCGCTTGACCCCGGATCGCGGGGAGTCGGGATGCGTGCCGAGTTCGGTGTTGGAGTAACGCTGATCGTAGAACAGGGTCTGCCACTGGCGGACCATGCCAAGCGAGCCGTTGTTGATGATCGCCACCTTGATCGGGATTCCCTCGAGCGCGCAGGTGGCGAGTTCCTGGTTGGTCATCTGGAAACAGCCGTCGCCGTCGATCGCCCAGACGGTGGCCTCCGGACGACCGACCTTCGCGCCCATCGCGGCGGGAACGGCGTACCCCATCGTCCCGGCACCACCGGAGTTCAACCACGTGTACGGGTGCTCATAGGCGATGAACTGCGCCGCCCACATCTGGTGCTGGCCGACCCCGGCGCTGAAGATGGTCTCCGGGCCGCAGATGCGACCGAGGCGCTCGATGACGTGCTGCGGGGCGAGCGACCCGTCGGGCGGGGTGTCGTAGCCGAGCGGGTAGGTGCGCCGCCAGCCGTCCAGCGCCCGCCACCAGGCCTCGAGGTCCGGGCGGGGCTCGGCGACGAGCGCGGCGATCAGATCGTTGATCACTTCGCGGCAGTCACCGACGATCGGCACGTCGGCCATGCGGTTCTTGCCGATCTCGGCCGGGTCGATGTCGGCGTGGATCACGGCGGCCTTCGGCGCGAACGACGAGAGCTTGCCGGTGACCCGATCGTCGAACCGGGCACCGAGGGTGATGAGCAGATCGGCCTTCTGCAACGCGGTGACCGCGGCGACCGACCCGTGCATCCCGGGCATGCCCAGGTGCTGCGGATGGGAGTCGGGGAACGCGCCGCGGGCCATCAGGGTGGTGACGACCGGAATGCCGGTCATCTCGGCCAGCGTGCGCAGCTGCGCCGCCGCCCGGGCCTTGAGCACCCCACCGCCGACGTAGAACACCGGCCGATGACTGCCACTGATCATCTTCGCCGCCTCGCGCACCTGCTTGGCGTGCGGGCGGGTGACCGGCCGGTAGCCCGGCAGGTCGAGCGTCGGCGGCCACGCCTCGTGCGGCAGCACCCGGGTCAGCGACTGCAGGATGTCCTTGGGCAGGTCGACCAGCACCGGACCGGGTCGCCCGGTGCCGGCCAGGTGGAACGCCTCGGCGATCGTGCGGGGAATGTCGTCCGCGGACTGGACGAGGAAGTTGTGCTTGGTGATCGGCAGCGTGATGCCGCAGATATCCGCTTCCTGGAAGGCGTCCGTACCGATCGAGGCGCTCGCGACCTGGCCGGTGATGGCCACCATCGGCACCGAGTCCATGTAGGCGTCGGCGATCGGGGTGACCAGGTTCGTCGCGCCCGGGCCGGAGGTCGCCATGCAGACGCCGACCCGACCGGTGGCCTGGGCGTAGCCCTCGGCCGCGTGCCCGGCGCCCTGCTCGTGACGAACGAGGATGTGCCGCACTCGGGTCGAGTCGAACAACGGGTCGTAGGCGGGCAGGATCGCGCCACCCGGAATGCCGAAGACCACCTCGGCTCCGACCGCCTCGAGGGAGTGGACGAGCGACTGGGCTCCGGTGATCTCTCGTGTCATCTGGGCGTCTTCCTTGAGGCCGTGGAGATGGCGATATCGGGGGTGAAAACCCGCCGGGCACGAAAAAGCCCCTCGTGCCAAGGGCACTGAGGGGCGGCGCACGGAGTCGAGGTTGTCGACTACGAACGCATCGGACGTACGAGAAGCAGGATGTGCACGGAACTACCGTGCCGGAGTTCCGGCCGTACGTCAAGCAACGCCGTGCCCCGACTCCGGTCAGCGACCGCCGACGGCGGGGTTGGGGGCGATCTGACCGCCGTCGAGCGCGGTCAGGAACCGGGCGGCGATCGGCGCGGCGGTCTCGGCGCCGAAGCCACCGTCCTCGACGACGACGGCGAACGCGACGTCGCCGCGGTAACCGACGAACCAGGCGTGCGTCGGCGGCGGGTCGCCGTCGGCGTACTCGGCCGTGCCGGTCTTGCCGAACACCTCACCGGGCATCGGGACTGCCGCGGCCGTGCCCTCGGTGACCACCGCCCGCATGAAGTCGCGCAGCGGCCCGAGCACGTTCGTCGGGATCGCGTTGCTGCGCGCCGGCTGCCCGGCGACGAACGGCTGGCGCCAGGTGCCGCTGGCCACGGCCGCCGCCACGCTCGCCATCTGCAGGGGTGAGGCCTCGATCCGGGCCTGCCCGATGGACGCCGACGCCGACTCCGCACCGTCGCGCGGGGTCGGGAAGGTGCCGCCGAAGCTCGCGATGTCCAGCGGTGAGGTGCCGTCGAAGCCGTAGAGCGCCGCGGCCTTGGCCAGGGCGTTCGCGGGCAGCGACTCCTCCAGCCGGATGAACGCGGTGTTGCAGCTCTTCGCGAACGCGGTGCGCAGCGGGATCGTGCCGAACTGCTCGGCCTCGGCGTTCTGGAACGTCCGCCCGTCGACACTGACCGACTGGGTGCAGTCCAGCGGGGTGTTCGCGGCCCGCCCGTTCATCAGCGCCGCCGTCGCCGTAATGATCTTGAAGGTGGATCCGGGTGGGTACTTGCCGCGCACCGCCCGGCTCGCCCCGGTCGCCGGATGGTTCGCCAGCGCCAGCACCCCACCGGTGCGGGTGTCGATCGCGACCATCGCCGCGGTCGGGCGCGCCGCGGTCGCCAGCGCCTGCTCGGCGGCCTGCTGTACCCGCAGGTCCAGGGTGGTCCGCACGGCCTGGCCGTCGGTCATCGGATAGGTGCGCAGGGTCTGCACCACCTTGCCCGGTACCACCTGGCCCTGGGCGTCGCGGGTGGCGGCCGCGCGCACGACGACCGCGCCGCCCTGGGCGCGCAGCCGGTCGTCATAGACCCGCTCGAGACCCGACAACGGCCCCGTGCGACCCACCAGGTTGCTGGCGAGGTCACCGGAGGAGCGCAGTGGCTGGCCGTCGGCGGACTCCAGCTCCCCCCGGTGCCCGGTGGACGCGGTCCGGTCCAGCACCAGCCCCGCCCGCAGCGCCGGGTGGACGGCGGGCAGGTCCGCGCGGACCTTCCAGCCGTGATCGGTCGAGGTCAGGTTCAGCACCCCGGCGTACTCCAGCGGACTCGGCAGACCCGAGAGGTCCAGCTTCGCCACGTACGGCGCGGTGGCCACCCCACCGCGCCGGCTGACCGACCCGGGCGTGAACGTCGCCCCGGTGACCAGCAGCCGGTCCCGCACGTCGGCCATGGTCGCGAGCAGCGTCGCCACGCTGGTGCTGCCGGTCACCGTCGCCGCGGTCACCGCGGCCCGGCCGGCCTGGTCACTGCCGGCACTCCCCGCACCCGAGGTCGCCGCACCCGAGGTCGCCGCACCCGAGGTCGCCGAGCTGGCGCCGCCAGGCGACCCGGAGGCGCTGGGGGTGGCGGCGCCGCCGGTGGTCGCCAGGGTTCGCCAGGCCGCGAGGTAGGCGGCCGCCGCGGTCCGGACCCGCCTGTCGGCGGCCTGGTCGTCCGCCCGGTTCTTCAGGACGTAGCCGACCCCGCTGGCCGCGGCCAGCACGACGACCACCACCGCCGCGATGATCGCACGACGCCGACCACGACCTCGACGCCGAGACGACGACGCGGTGAACCCACCCGGAGTGAGAGGCACGACGACCTGTCCCCCCCTCGCTGACGACTGACGCCACTGATGACCACCACCGACGACGGCCACTGCCGCCGACGACCACCGCGCGCGTCGACTCTCGCCGCCGGTGCTCCGGCGGCCGCCTACGGCCGGCCGGACCTCACCCTACGAACACCCCCGGCGTCACGCATCCGACGCGCCGGGCGACGTGGGCAACCCGACACGCGGGTCGGACACCACCGGAAATCGTGGTCCTCCCCGGCTCATGCCACACCGGGACAACTTCGTTCGGCCCCACATCGGACGTCAACCCGGGCAGCAACCCGGACAGGACGATCCGCATCAGGAAAGACGTGATGACAGGGCACAGGAAAACGCGGGCCCACGCGATTGCACCCTATCCGGATGTTCATCGGGAATACGCCGCGGCGGATCAGGGGCGACCTGTCGCCATCCCGACACGAACGCCGTCGAGGGCCACCGCGAGCAGGCGGTCGGCCTGCGCGCTGTCCTGCGTCCGGACGGTGACCAGGGAGATGCCCACGATGAGCTGGACGAGATCGACCGCGGTCAGATCGGCCCGGGCGGCACCGGTCCGCTGCGCGTCGGCCAACAGGCGGGCGGCCATCCCCATGATTTTTTCGTGGCAGTCGGTGACCGGGTACCGTTCGCCGAGCCCGCCGCCCGACAGATAGCTGCCGGCCAGCCCCTGGTTGACCCGGGCGTGCTCGAGCAGCAGCCCCAGCCAGCCGGCGAGCGCCGCACCCGCGGGCCCCGCGGCGGCGAGTTCCGCGCCACGGCGACACAGGGTGGCGACACCATCGACCAGGATCGCGCCGAGCAGATCTGCCCGAGCAGGGAAGTGCCGGTAGAGCGTGCCCTGGCCGACCCCGGCCCGGCGCGCCACCTCGGCGAGCGACACCTCCGGCCCGACCTCGGTGAACGCTTCCCGGGCCGCGGCGAGGACCCGCTCCCGGTTGCGTCGGGCGTCGCTGCGCACGGGCCGCTCGGTGGCCGGCTCGCTCGTCGACGCCATCAGGCCACCTCCGTCTGCCGGGCCAACCGCCCGCGCGGCCCAGCGGAACACCCGGTTCCGCGACCTCAAACGTACGGCATGGACAAATGGAGAGCCTGTCCGTATCGTTCGGCCCAGGCAAACGGACAAGCTGTCCGCTTACCTGGACATCCGTGTTCCACCTCAGGGAGATGCCTGTGACAGCGCAGCTGCGCACCCGGCTCGGGCGAGTCGGGATCTGGACGATGGCCTTCGAGGAGCAGCCGGCCGGACGGGTCGGCGAGGGCGCCGCGGAGCTCGAGGAGCTCGGCTACGGGGCGTTGTGGTTCGGCGAGGGGTTCGGTCGGGACACGGTGAGCCAGGCCTGGCTACTGCTGTCGACGACCCGGCGGATCACCGTCGCGGCGGGCATCGCGAACATCGCCTTCCGCGGCCCGATCACCATGGCGGCGGCGACCCGCGCGCTCGGCGAGGCCTATCCCGGCCGCTACCTGCTGGGTCTCGGCGGCCACCGGGTCGACGACCAGGAGATGCTGTTCGACGGCGTCCGCATCCCGGCGGTGGGCAGGGCGGTGACGTCGATGGGCGACTATCTGACGGCGATGGACACGGCGCCGGCGCACAGCCCCGCGGCGGCGCCGGCCGTCCCCCGGGTGCTGGCCGCGCTCGGGCCGAAGATGCTGGCCCTGGCCGCGCGGCGGACGGCGGGCGCCCATCCGTACTTCGTGCCCGTCGAGCACACCCGACGGGCACGCGAGATCATGGGGCCGGACGCGCTGCTCGCCGTCGAGCAGGCCCTCGTGCTCGACACCAACATCGATCGGGCCCGCGAGCTGGCCACGGCGCATGTCGGGATGTACACCTCGCTCGCCCCGCATCAGGAGGCGAGTATGCGCAGGCTGGGCTTCGGCGACGACGACCTGCCGGGCGGCCCGGGTGGCAGCCCGAGCCGCCGTCTCGTCGACGCCATCGTCGCCTACGGCGACGTCGAGGTGCTCCGGGAGCGCGTCCGCCAGCATCTGGACGCCGGCGCCGACCATGTGTGCGTCCAGGTCCTCACGGCCGACACCACGCGGCCACCCACGTCCGCCTGGCGTGAGCTCGCCCCCGCACTGCTGGACCAGCCGGCCGGCGCCGCGACGACCTAGGACACCACCCCTGGGAACACCGCTGTCAGGCCGCGCCGAGGCGCTCCAGCAGGAGCGCACGAATGGTGGCGGCGTCGGCCTGGCCCTTCATCGCCTTCATGACCGCGCCGACCAGTGGGCCCACCGCGTTCAGCTTGCCGCCGCGGACCTTCTCGGCGATGTCGGGGGCGCCGGCGATCGCCGCGTCGACGGCGGCGGTGAGCGCGCCGTCGTCGGCGACGACCGCGAGACCACGGCCGGCGACGACCTCGTCGGGTGTGCCCTCGCCGGCGAGCACCCCGTCGATGACCTTGCGGGCCAGCGCGTCGGTGAGCTCGCCCGCGGCGATCAGCACGGTGATCCGGGCGACGTCGGCGGGTGTGATCGCGAGGTCGGCCGGGGCGAGGGAGGCGTCGGCGGCGCGGCGGGCCAGCTCGTTGAGCCACCACTTGCGGGCGGCCACCGGGGACGCGGCGCCGGCCGCGACCGTCTGCTCGACCAGGTCCAGGACGCCGGCGTTACGCATGTCGACCAGGTCACGGATCGTGTAGCCGTGCTCGGCGATCAGGCGGGTGCGCCGGGCCGCGGGCAGTTCGGGCAGGCTCGCCCGCTGCGTCTGGACGTACTCGGCGGACAGCGCCAGCGGTGCGAGATCCGGCTCCGGGAAGTACCGGTAGTCGGTCGCCTCCTCCTTCGAGCGGCCGGACGAGGTACGTCCGGCGTTCTCGTCGAAGTGGCGGGTCTCCTGGACGATGCGTTCGCCGTCGTCGAGCCGCGTCGCCTGGCGGGTGATCTCGTAGCGCACGGCGCGTTCGACCGAGCGCAGCGAGTTGAGGTTCTTCGTCTCGCTGCGGGTGCCGAACGGCGCGTCGGGTTCGCCGGGCGCGGGCCGGCGTCGCAGTGAGACGTTCGCGTCGCAGCGCAGCGAACCCTGTTCCATCCGGACGTCGGACACGCCCAGCGCGCGGATCAGCTCGCGCAGTTCGTCGACGTAGGCGCGGGCGACCTCCGGCGAGCGGACATCCGGCTCGGTGACGATCTCGACCAGCGGGATGCCGGCCCGGTTGTAGTCGACCAGCGAGTGGGTCGCCCCGTGGATGCGCCCGGTGGAGCCACCGACGTGCAGCGACTTGCCGGTGTCCTCCTCCATGTGGACGCGGGTGATGCCGACCCGGTGGATCTCACCGTCGACCTCGACGTCGAGGTAGCCGTCCGTGCACAGCGGCTCGTCGTACTGGCTGATCTGGAAGTTCTTCGGCATGTCCGGGTAGAAGTAGTTCTTGCGGGCGAACCGGCACCACGACGCGATGTCGCAGTGCAGCGCCAGGCCGATCAGCACGGCGAACCGCACCGCCGCCTCGTTGACGACCGGCAGCGACCCGGGCAGCCCCAGGCACACCGGGCAGACCTGGGTGTTCGGCTCGGCGCCGAACGCCGTCGCACAGCCACAGAACATCTTCGAGGCGGTACCGAGTTCGACGTGCGTCTCGAGTCCGATCACCGGCTCGTAGCGGGCGATCGCATCGTCGTAGGACGCCAGGGCGCTGGTGGGAGCCGCGGTGCTCACCGGTCGTTCTCCTCGAGGGTCTGGTCGGACGAGACGTCGGTGCCCGACGACCCATCCGGGTCGGACGATCCGGCCGGGCCGCCGCCGCCACGGGTGTCGCGCAGGTGGACGCGGGTCAGGAACACCGCCCCCGGCAGGCCGATCACACCCCACAGCAGCAGGATCGGATTGACCGTCGCGATGCCCAGCCCCAGCACCACCA
Organism: Frankia sp. AgPm24; assembly: GCF_023243055.1. Lineage (NCBI taxonomy): Bacteria > Bacillati > Actinomycetota > Actinomycetes > Frankiales > Frankiaceae > Frankia > Frankia sp. AgPm24. Next base: position 78,570 of record NZ_JALKFW010000184.1, read on the forward strand.
CGGTGAGCAGCCACACCACGACGACGAGCAGCCGGTCCTGTCGGCGGCTGCGCAACGTCACCATCGCCGGTCTCCCCCACTCGCCACGGCGATCACAGCGCCGGTGCCTCGTCGAGCAGCGGGTGGCCGCGACGGTCGTCGAGGGCCGCCTCCAGGGCGCCGCCGACCCGGTAGAGCCGGTCGTCGGCGAAGGTCGGCGCCATGATCTGCAGGCCGACGGGAAGGCCGTCCGCGAGCCCGACGGGCAGGCTCATCGCGGGGCCGCCGGCCAGGTTCGACGGGATCGTGCACAGGTCCGACAGGTACATCGCGACCGGATCGTCGACCTTCGCGCCGATCGGGAAGGCCGGTGTCGGCGTGGTCGGCGAGATCAGCACGTCCACCTGCTCGTAGGCGGCGGCGAAGTCGCGACTGATGAGCGTGCGGACCTTCTGCGCCTGCCCGTAGTAGGCGTCATAGTAACCCGACGACAGCGCGTAGGTGCCCAGGATGATGCGCCGCTTGACCTCGGGGCCGAAACCGGCCTCGCGGGTGCGGCTCATGACCTCCTCGGCGCCGGCCTGCCCGTCGTCGCCCAGACGCAGCCCGAAACGCATCGCGTCGAACCGGGCCAGGTTCGACGAGCACTCACTCGGCGCGATCAGGTAGTAGGCGGGCATCGCATAGGTGAAGTGCGGGCAGCTGACCTCGACGATCTCGGCGCCGAGCTCGGTCAGCGTCTCGACGGCAGCGGCGAAGGCGGCCCGCACCCCGGGGTCGTAGCCGTCCCCGGACAGTTCCCGCACCACACCGACGCGCATTCCCCGCACGTCCCGGCGGGCGGCGGCGGCCACCACCGGTGGCACCGGCACGTCGACGCTGGTCGAGTCGAGTGCGTCGTGCCCGGCGATCGCCGCGTGCAGCAGCGCCGCGTCACCGACGGTGCGCGCCAGCGGCCCGGCCTGGTCCAGCGAACTGGAGAAGGCGACCAGCCCGTACCGGCTGACCGCGCCGTAGGTCGGCTTCACCCCGACCAGCCCGCACACCGCGGCCGGCTGGCGGATCGACCCGCCGGTGTCGGTGCCGATCGCCAGCGGCGCCTCGAAGGCGGCGACGGCCGCGGCGCTACCACCACTGGACCCACCCGGGATGCGGGTGGTGTCCCACGGGTTGCGGGTCGGCCCGTAGGCCGAGTTCTCGGTGGAGGAGCCCATGGCGAACTCGTCCATGTTCGCCTTGCCGAGCAGCACCACGTCGGCGGCACGCAGCCGGGTCACGACGGTCGCGTCGTACGGGGCCTGCCACCCCTCGAGGATGCGGCTGCCGCAGGTGGTGGGCATGCCGCGGGTGGCGAGCACGTCCTTGAGGGCGAGCGGGACCCCGGCGAGCGGGCCGAGCGCCTCGCCGGCGGCACGCCGCTGGTCGACCCGGCGGGCCGCGGCGAGCGCGCCCTCACCGTCGATGTGCAGGAAGGCGTGGATGGTGTCGTCGACCTTGGCGATCCGCTCGAGCGCCGCCTGGGTCGCCTCGACGGCGGACAGCTCGCCCGCGGCGATCGCCGCCGCGGTGGCCGCCGCCGTCAGCCGGGTCACGTCGCCCCCGGCCGCACCCACGCTGGTGCTGGCCGGCTGGGACACGGGGGATGTGGGATGGTCGGTCATGCGGGCGGCGACCTCACTCGTCCGGATCAAGGATGCGGGGCACCCGGAAGCGGCCGTCCTCGGCGGCCGGGGCGCCGGCCAGGGCGTCCTCGGCGGACAGCGACGGACGGACGACGTCCGGGCGCAGGACGTTCGTCAACGGCACGGCGTGGCTGGTCGGCGGGATGTCCGCCGCCGCGACCTGGGAGACCCTGGCCACCGCCGACAGAATCGCCTCGAGCTGCGGCGCCAGTGCGTCGAGCTCGGCGTCGGTCACCGACATCCGCGACAGCCGGGCGAGATGGGCTACCTCGTCCCGCGTGATCCCCATGATGGCGTGCGGCCCCTTCGTGGGCGGTGGGCTCGTGCGGCCCGTGACTGGACGGACGCGTGCCGCGGGCGGCGCGGCGGCCCCGGCCGGTTCCCGGCTCGAACGGCTCCCGACCGGACCCTCTCCCGGTTCGAGCCGGGGACGATCGCAGCGGGACCCAGGACCGCGCGTCATGCTCGCGTCGGCGTGATGTCATCGTACGGCCCGACAGCCGCAACCGGTTCCGCCCGCCCCCGGTGCGGCCGACGGCGTCGGGCACCGGCTGGCGCGTCAGGCGCCGACATGAGCCGGACCTGGCGTTTCGCCGCCCCTGCCGGGGTGCGCCACGTCATCTCGGCGTGACCGATCGGCTATCCAAGCGACACGCTCTTTGTGCATGCTCAGCTACATGTCGTATCTGATGCGGGTGGTGCTGCCTGACCGACCGGGCACCTTGGGGGCCGTCGCGACGGCGCTGGGCGCTGCCGGTATCGACATCCAGAGTGTCACCGTGGTGGAGCGCAGCTCCGAGGGCGCCGTCGATGACCTGCTGTTCGTGCTGCCGCCGGGTGGTCTCGCGGACCGGGCGCTGAGTGCCGCGCTGTCGGTGCCCGGGGTGACGGTCGAGTCGCTGCGCCCGTTCCTCGCGGACGGTCGGGCGGTGGCGGGCGACCTCGATCTCGCGGACTCGCTGGCCGAGCACCCCGAGCAGGCGCCGGCGACACTCGCCCGGCTCGCGCCCTGTGTGTTCAACGCCGACTGGGCGGTGCTGCTCGAGCATCTCGATGCCGATGACGTGCGGATTCGCGAGTCGTCAGTGGGCGCGCCGGTGCTCGGCGGGGGCGATCTGGGGGTGCCCGAGCGGGTCCGGTTGGCGCTGCCCTGGCTGCCGCTGGCCCAGGCCCGGGCGGTGCGGGCCGATGAGGGCGGCTTCCCCGCCCGCTGGCTGGCGGTGGACATGGCGCTGGCCGCCGCTCCGGTCGGCCACCCGCGGCTGGTGATCCTGCTGGGACGCCCCGGCGGCCCCGCCTTCCGCGCCTCGGAGATCGCCCGGCTCGCCCACCTCTCCGGCATCGCCGCCCGGCTCGCCCGCCGCGACTGAACCGGCCCCGCCGCACCGCGCCCGCGGATCAGCCCGAGCCGGCGCCAGCGTCCGGCGCGGAACCCTCGGTGACCACAGCGCCCTCGGTGACCACAGCGCCGGCCGGTTCCGCGGAACCGTCGGTGGCCACGGGTTCGGCGACGGCGCGGGCGGCGTCAACGCCCCGCTCGAGCAGGACGGCGAAGCCGGCCTCGTCCAGGACGGGCACTTTCAGGCTGCGCGCCTTGTCGTACTTGGACGCTCCGGGGTCGGCGCCCACGACGACGAACGCCGTCTTCCTGCTCACCGAGCCGGTGACCTTGCCACCGCGGGACTGCACCGCCTCGGTGGCGCTGTCTCGGCTCCAGCCGTCCAGGGTGCCGGTGACGACGACGGAGACGCCGTCGAGGGGTCGGGGACCGGTGTCGGCGCCGACGTCGGCCAGCGACGCCCCACCGGCGCCGAGGCGGGCGACGACGTCGCGGTGGCGCTCGTCGGCGAACCAGTCGACCACGGCCTGGGCGATCGTCGGGCCGACACCGTCGACGGCGGCGAGGACCTCGACGGGAGCCGCCGCGATCGCGTCGAGCGAGCGCAGCTCCCGGGCGAGCGCACCGGCGGCGGCCGGGCCGACGTGCCGGATGGACAGGCCGACCAGCAGCCGCCACAACGGACGGTGCCGGGCCGCCTCGACCCCGGCAAGAATCTTGTCGATCTTCTTCTGGGCGAAGCCGCGCAGCCCCTCGAACGACTCGGGCCCCAGGTGGAACACGTCACCGATGTCGTGCACCCGGCCGGCCTCGAGCAACGCGACCGCCGTCTCGTAGCCCAGGCCGTCGATGTCCAGCGCCCCCCGGGACGCCAGATGGAAGATCGCCTCCCGCAGCTGCGCCGGGCAGGCTTCGGTGTTGGGGCACCGGATGTCCACATCACCCTCGGGCCGGACCAGGGCGGTGCCGCACTCCGGGCAGTGGGTGGGCATGACGAACGCCCGCTCGCTGCCATCACGCAGGTCGACGACCGGGCCGACGATCTCCGGGATGACGTCGCCGGCCTTGCGCAGCACGATGGTGTCGCCGATGAGCACGCCCTTGCGGCCCACCTCGTCGATGTTGTGCAACGTGGCGAGCCCGACCGTGGACCCGGCGACCAGTACCGGCTCGAGCTCACCGAACGGCGTCACCCGCCCGGTGCGCCCCACGTTCACCCGGATGTTCAGCAGCTTCGTGGTGACCTCTTCCGGCGGGTACTTGAACGCGACCGCCCAGCGCGGCGCCTTGGACGTCGACCCGAGCCGACGTTGCAGAGCGAACGCGTCGACCTTGACGACCACCCCGTCGATCTCGTGTTCCACGTCGTGGCGGGCCTGCCCCCAGCGGTGCAGGTACCCCAGCACGTCGGAGACGGCGGGGAACACCTCGAAGCGGGTGGACACCGGCAGCCCCAGCTCGGCGAACCGGGCGTAGGCGCCGGACTGGGAGTTGGCCTGGAAGCCGCGGTGCGCCCCCAGCCCGTGAACGATCATGTCGAGCGAGCGGGAGGCGGTGACCCGCGGGTCCTTCTGCCGCAGCGAGCCCGAGGCGGCGTTGCGCGGATTGGCGAACGGCTTCTCGCCGCTTTCGACCAGCGAGGCGTTGAGCTCGGCGAACCGCGCCGTGGGGAAGAACACCTCACCGCGCACCTCGAGCAGCTCCGGCACCGCCGGCCCGCGCAGCCGGGTCGGCACCCGCGCCAACGTCCGGATGTTGGGGGTGATGTCCTCCCCCGTGCGACCGTCCCCACGGGTCGCCGCCCGCACCAGCCGCCCGTCGGCATAGACGAGATCGACCGCCAGCCCGTCGATCTTCAGCTCGCACAGCCAGGCGGCGACCTCGCTCTCGCGCGCCGCCCGCGCCGCCCACTGGTGGAACTCGTCGTCGTCGAAGACGTTGTCCAGCGAGAGCAGCCGCTCCAGGTGCTCGACCGGGGTGAACAGGGTCGAGTACGCCCCGGCGACCTTCTGCGTCGGCGAATCCGGCGTGCGCAGGTCGGGATGGCGCTCCTCGAGCGCCGTCAGCTCCCGCATCAGCGCGTCGTACTCGGCGTCGGCGACGGTCGGCGCGTCCAGCACGTAGTACCGGTAGGCGTGCTCCTCCAGCTCCTGCGCGAGTTCGGCCGCCCGAGCCCGCTGCGGCGCCCCGGCCGCCTCAGCCGCCCCGGTCACCGTGGCCGTCTCCGCCGCCGCGGGACCTGCCTTCGCCGGAGACGCCTCACCTGGCGCGGACGTGCTCATGCCGGCGCGTCCACCAACACGCGACCGGCCTGACGACAGTGCCGCAGGACCGCTCGCGCCGTCTCCGCGCCGAAACCGACCAACCCACACGCGGGTGCCACGGCGACCACCTCCCCGAGCTGCTCCGGCCGGAAGCCCAGCCGGTTCCACAGTGCGATGACGGATTCGACGCTACGACGGACGTCCGACAGTTCCGCCGTCGCGGCGGCCGTCGACACGATCCCGGCGATGAGCCGCCCACCCGCGTCCACGTATTCGCCGATCAGATCGTCCTCGGCCCAGGTGAGCAGCGCCGCGTCCACGCCGATGAAGTCCGCCCCCGCCGACTGCAGGGTCGCGAACGGCACCGACGGCGCGCAGCAGTGCACCCCCACCCCGACCGCACCGGACGCCCGGGCCGCGTCGGCGACCGCACGCAGCCGCGTGGCGGCCAGGCCGTCCTCGACCGCCCGCAGCACCGAGAAGCCACTGGGCGTGCGGACCCGACCGGCCAGCACCGCCGGCAGCGACGGCTCGTCAAGCTGGACGATCAGCTTCGCCCCCGGCACCCGACTGGCCACCTCCTTCAGATGCTCGCCGAGGCCCGCCGCCAACGACTCGGCGATCTCGCGGGTGGCTCCGACGTCCGAGAGCGCCTTGTGGCCCCGGGGCAGCTCGAGCTGGGCCGCCAACGTCCAGGGTCCGGCAACCGCGATCTTGAACGGCCCGGTGTAGCCGGCCGCGGTCTCCACCAGCGCATCCAGGTCACGGACGAGCAGATCCCGGGCGCGGCGCAGGTCCATGCCCACCCGCGGCACCAGCCGCCACCCCGCCGGCTGCAGATCGACCGGCAGCTCCAGCAGGATCGCGCCACTACGCCCGAGGAGCCCCGCGCCCGGCCCGCGCTCCGGCAGCTCCGGCAGGTGCGGCAGATCCGGCAACTCGTCGAACACCAGCTTCTGCGCCTCGGCAGCGTCGGTGCCGGGCAGCGACCCGACCCCCGTCGCCGCCCCCAGCGGCCACAACGACCCGGCCGCACCCGCCGTCGCGTCCCGCTCCGCGTTCCGGCCCGGCTCCTCGTCCCGGTCCCGCTCCGCGTTCCGGCCCCGCTCCGCGTTCCGCTCCTCGTTCCGGCCCTGCTTCGCGTTCCGCTCCCGCTCGATGTTCCGGTCCTGCTGCGTGCTTCGGTCCTGCTGCACGTTCTGCCCCTGCTCCACACACCGGCCCTGCTCCATGCCTCGGCCCGTCACGGCGCCTCAACCCTGCGCGGAGTCGACGCCGCCGCACCCGGCCACGGGGTAGGCGTCCGATCTCCGCATACGGCCATTCTGGCCGACGCGACGCACCCCTGACCGTCGCCCACCGGCCCCCGCGCGCCGAACCCCACCCGCTCTCCCGGGGCGACGCGACGTGGGATGCGTGGGGTGGCGCGGGGTGGGACGGTGGAGGCGGGTCAGCCGGACGTGGTGCGGATGTGGCCGCCGCCGAGGACACGGTCGCCGTCGTACAGGATGACGGCCTGGCCGGGGGCGGTTCCCCGGACAGGGGCGCCCAGCGTCACGATGAGCGCGTCGCCGCGGCCCTCCGCCTCGGCGGGGACGACCCCGCCGTGCGCCCGGACCTGGGCCTGGCAGGTGAGGACTCCCTCGTGCGGCCAGGCCGCGCGATCGGCGACGAGCTGGTGGACGTCGAGGGCCTCGGCCGGGCCGACGGTGACGGTGCTGGTCGCCGGGGAGATGTCGAGGACGTAGCGGGGTCGGCCGTCCGGTGCGGGCTGGCCCAGACGCAGGCCGCGGCGCTGGCCGACGGTGAAGGCGAAGGTCCCGTCGTGGGCGCCGAGGGTGGCACCCGTCTCGGCGTCACGGATGGGTCCGGGGCGCGAGCCGAGCCGGTCGCGCAGCCATCCGCCGGTGTCACCGTCGGCGATGAAGCAGATGTCATGGCTGTCGGGCTTGTCTGCGACGGCGAGTCCACGGGCGGCCGCCTCGACGCGGACCTGCGCCTTGGTCGAGTCACCCAGCGGGAAGCGGGCGGCGGCGAGCTGCGCGGGTCGTAGCGTCCCGAGCACGTAGGACTGGTCCTTGCCGGGGTCGACCGAGCGACGCAGCGTGCCGTCGGCGTCGAGGCGGGCGTGGTGACCGGTGACGACCGCGTCGAAACCGAGGGCCAGGGCGCGGTCGAGCACGGCGGCGAACTTGATCCGCTCGTTGCAGCGCACGCAGGGGTTCGGGGTGCGTCCGGCCGCGTAGGAGGCGACGAACTCGTCGATGACGTCGGTCTCGAACCGTTCGGCGAGGTCCCACACGTAGAACGGGATGCCCAGCACGTCGGCCGCCCGACGGGCGTCGCGGGCGTCCTCGAGGGTGCAGCAGCCGCGCGCCCCCGTCCGGTCGGACGCCGGCGACCGCGACAACGCCAGATGTACACCCGTGACCTCGTGGCCCGCGTCGACGGCGCGGGCGGCCGCGACCGCGGAGTCCACCCCACCGGACATCGCCGCAAGTACCCGCATCCCAGCCACCGCCTCTCCCGTTGCGTCCTGCTGTCCGTCCGATCCGTTCCCGGCCGGCCAGCTCACGTCCGCGCGTCCGACATCGTCAGACGCCGGATGTTCCGGCCAACGCCGCCCGGCCGGCCCGTTCGGCCGCCGGGCCGATCGCCTCGACGAGCGCGTCGATGTCGGCGGCCCGCGAGGTGTGGCCGAGGGTGAACCGCAGCGAACCCCGGGCGTGATGGTCGCTGGCGCCCATCGCCAACAACACGTGCGAGGGCCGCGCCACTCCCGCCGAGCACGCCGAACCGGTGGAGCATTCGATGCCGCGGGCGTCGAGCAGCATCAGCAGCGAGTCTCCCTCGCAGCCGGGGAAGCTCAGGTGGGCGTTGCCGGGCAGTCGCCGCAGCGGGTCGACCCCGCCGGGACGGTCCAGCGGCGGGCCGTTGAGGACGGCCGTCGGCACCTGCGCTCGGACCCGGTACACCAGATCGTCGCGCAGCGCCGCGAGCCGCCCGGCCTCGACCGGCGACTGCGCGCACGCCACACCCGCCGCCGCCGCGAACGCCGCGACTCCCGCGGTGTTCAACGTCCCGGACCGGATGTCACGTTCCTGACCACCGCCGTGCGTGTGCGGTTCGAGCAGGAGTCCGCGCCGCACGACCAGCGCGCCCACCCCGACCGGACCGCCGATCTTGTGCGCCGAGACGGTGATCGCGTCGGGACCGTCCTCGCCGACGGCGACCGGGATCTGCCCGAAGGCCTGCACCGCGTCGGTGTGGAACGGCACCCCGTAACGGTGCGCGACGGCGGCGAGCCGGGCGACCGGCTGGACCGTCCCGACCTCGCTGTTCGCCCACATCACCGACACGACGGCGACACCGGCGGGGTCCCGCGCGATCGCGGCCTCCAGGGTGCTCGGATGCACCAGGCCGACCTCGTCGACGTCGAGCAGTTCCACCTGGGCGCCCTGGGTGGCACCGAGCCAGTCGACGGTGTCCAGGACCGCCCGGTGCTCCACCGCGCTGACCAGGATGCGCCGCCGCGCCGGATCCGCCGCGCGGCGCGCCCAGTACAGGCCCTTGAGCGCCAGGTTGTCACCTTCCGTGCCGCCGGCGGTGAACACCACGTCGGACGGCCGGGCACCGAGTTCGGCGGCCAGCGCCTCCCTCGATTCCTCGACGACCCGGCGCGCGCGGCGGCCGCTGGCATGCAACGACGAGGCATTGCCGGTGTCAGCGAGCACCGCGGTGTACACGGCGAGCGCTTCCGGCCGCATCGGCGTCGTCGCCGCATGGTCGAGGTAGGTCACAGAGAAACAGGGTAGTCGGGCCGAACTGTTCCACGTGGATCTGTCGATCACACCGTGGCCCGACCCGACCGACGTGACCAGTGCGCCCAGGACGACCGCCGCGCCCGGGACGACCGCCACCAGCCGGGCATCGACGGACGAACCGGCAGCAACGGCGCGGCGCTGCGCTGCGTCAGGCAGCCGGCCCACACCCCGACGCAGTAGGCGCCGTCGTCGGCCAGCCGCAGCAGCACGTAGGGAACCAGCCCGACCGCGGGCCGCCGCTCCCACCAGTCCCCCACCAACGGCAGCGCCACCGCGACGAGCACCACGCCGGACGCCCGCCGCACCCGGGCGCCACCGGTGCCGGGCAGTGCGACACCGGCCAGGGCGGCGCCGGCCAGCACCGGGAGCCAGGTCCGTCGCGTGGTCTCGGCGGCGAACACAAGCGCGCGGCGGCGTTGCCGCCCGGTCAGCGTCAGCACCGCGCCGGCCCTCCGGTCCACCCGCGCCAGCCGACGCGAGAGCCGCAGCCCCGTGCGGGCCGCGGCCACCAGGGCGACGGGCCCGGCCAGGCCCACCCCGATCCGGCCGCGCTGCGCCGCGAGCAGGCCGGTGAGCAGCATGGTCGCCGCGGCCGCGCCGGAGGGACGCAGCAGCCCCGGATGGCGCCGAGCCAGCGACGCCGCGGACGAGCCGTAGTCGTAACGCTGCCGCGCCCACCCCGACCAGGACGCGCGCGGCTGGTGACAGACGACGGCGCTCGGCTCGTACCGCAGCGCCTGCCCGGCCCCCAGCAGCCGCCAGACCAGGTCGACGTCCTCGCCGTAGCGCAGCGACGGGTCGAAGTCGACCTGCTCCCGGCGGATGAGCAGCGCCGCGGTCGGCACATAGGACACCCGGGAACCCGGCTGGACCGGCGCCGGGCGAGGGCCGAGATCGAGCGGCGAGTGATCGGCCTCGTACCGTTCCCGCAGGCTCGCCGGACGCCCGGCCGCGACCGGGGAGGCGACCCGCGGCGCGGCCGCGACGACCTGGGCGTCGACCAGGTGCGCCACGAGCCGGTCCAGCCAGTCGGGGGTGGGTTCGACGTCGACGTCGCAGAAGGCGACCAGGTCGGTTCGGGCCGCCCGGGTACCCGTGGTCCGCGCGGCGGCGGGCCCCCGCGCGTGGTCGTGGCGCAGGACCCGCGCACCGGCCGCGGTGGCCTCGGCGGCGGTGGCGTCCCGGGAGCCGTCGTCGACGACGACGACCTCCGCACAGTGGACGCGCAGCGTGCGCACGAGCGGGCCGATCAGCCCGGCGCCGTCGCGCACCGGCACGACAGCGGTGATCCGTTCCCGGCTCGAGCCCCGCGCCGGTGCGACCGGTGCCAGGGGATGGAGCAGGCCGGCCTCGACCAGCCGACGGGCGAGCTGCCCCGCCCCGGGCCCCGCCGCCCCGACGGTCGCACCGTCACGTAGGGCGAGGAAGGCCCGCCGTCCGCCAGCGGACAACGTGAACAGGCGCAGCGGCGACCCGCCCAACAGGACCAACCCGCCATCCCCGCCCCCAGCACCCTCGGCGCCGGCACCGGTGTCGGTCGCGGGAGTCAGCTCCATCAGGTCCGGATCGGCCCGGACCCGCATGAACGCGGGTAACGGCCGCGGCGGTTCAGAAGTCGCCGGCGGCACGGCGCAGGTCGGTGAGCAGGGAGTTCAGGGTGCGGATTCCGCCGTCGCCGAGGCCTGGGTCCGCGAAGACGGTGTCGTTGAGCTTCTCGGTCGCCGCCAGCGCCGTGGCCCGCCCCTCCTCGGTGATCTCGGCCAGGATCGCCCGCCGGTCGGTCGGATGGGGGTTGCGCCGCACCTGCCCGCGCGCCTCCAACCGGTCGACGGCGCTGGTGACGCTGGTCGGATGGACCTGAAGCCGGCTCCCGATCTTGTTCAGGGGCAGCGAGCCGCGCCGGGAGAACAACAACAGCATCAGCAGCTCGTAGCGGGCGAAGGTCAGATCCAGGGGGCGCAGGACCTCGTCGACCCGGGCCAGCACGATCTGCTGCGCCCGCATCAGGGAGGTCACCGCAGCCATGCCATCCGCGACCTCGCCCCATCCGTGGGCGACCCAGTGCCGCTGGGCCTCCGCGATCGGATCAGTGGGCAGCGGTTTGGGGGTGGCCACGGCTTCGGTCGCTCCTGCGTGTGGGGGGACGTCTCCCGCCCGACCGCCGGTCGGGGACCGTCACGGCCGACGGTCAGCGTCCATTGCACCCCAGGACGGACGCGTAGGCAAAGATTCAGCCGTGTCCGAGCATTGCGCGTCGCACCCCTGAAGCGCTCGGTGACTAAATTCATATATTTCTGCGATATTGACCACCAGCCTCGAAGAACGCTTCGGTGATCTGACCGAGCGAACACACCCGTATCGTGTTCATCAGCGTGGCGAAGACATTTCCGCCACCCGCGGCGGCGGCCCGCAGTTCGGCCAGGGCCGGCGGGGAGGCGGCCGCGTGGCGCTGCTGGAAGGCGGTCAGCCGGGCGAGCTGGGAGCGCTTCTCCTGTTCGGTGGCACGGGCGAGTTCCAACGGGCGTCCACCCGCCGCATCACCACCCTCGGCGCCGCCGGCACCAGCATCCCCGCCTGCCCCGTCCGGGTCGTCACCACCGTTGCCACCGGCGGCGCGGGTGGGAGCCTGAAAGGTGTTGACCCCGACGATGGGCAGCGTGCCGTCGTGCTTGCGCCGCTCATAGAGCATCGACTCATCCTGGATCCGGCCGCGCTGGTAACCGGTTTCCATCGCCCCGAGCACCCCACCGCGGTCGCTGATCCGTTCGAACTCGGCGAGGACCGCCTCCTCCACGAGATCGGTGAGTTCCTCCACCGCGAACGAGCCCTGCAGCGGATTCTCGTTGGCCGACAGGCCCCATTCCTGATTGATGATCATCTGGATGGCCAGGGCCCGGCGCACCGAGCTCGGGGTGGGTGTGGTCACCGCCTCGTCGTAGGCGTTGGTGTGCAGGCTGTTGCAGTTGTCGTAGAGCGCGCACAACGCCTGCAGCGTGGTCCGGATGTCGTTGAAGTCCATCTCCTGCGCGTGCAGCGAACGCCCCGAGGTCTGGACGTGGTATTTGAGCATCTGGGATCGTTCGCTGGCCCCGTACCGTTCGCGCAGCGCGATCGCCCACAGGCGGCGGGCCACCCGTCCGATCACGGTGTACTCCGCGTCCATTCCGTTGGAAAAGAAGAACGACAGGTTCGGGGCGAACTCGTCGATGCCCATACCCCGGGCGAGATAGGCCTCGACGTAGGTGAATCCGTTTGCCAACGTGAACGCGAGCTGGGTGATGGGGTTGGCTCCGGCCTCCGCGATGTGATAGCCGGAGATGGAGACCGAGTAGAAGTTGCGCACCTCGTGGGCGATGAACCACTCCTGCACGTCCGCCATCGCCCGCAGGGCGAAGTCGGTCGAGAAGATGCAGGTGTTCTGGCCCTGATCCTCCTTGAGGATGTCGGCCTGCACCGTGCCACGCACGGTGGTCAGAGCCCGCGCGGTGATCCGCTCCCGCTCGGCGACGGACGGCTCGCGTCCCTGCGTGCGGGTGAACCCGTCCAGTTGCTGGTCGATCGCGGTGGTGAGGAACATGGCGAGGATCGCCGGCGCCGGACCATTGATCGTCATGGACACGCTCGTCGACGGATCACACAGGTCGAAGCCGTCGAACAGGCCCTTCATGTCGTCCAGCGTGGCGACCGACACCCCCGAGGTACCGATCTTGCCGTAGATGTCCGGCCGGGCCGCGGGATCCCGCCCGTACAGCGTGACCGAGTCGAACGCGGTGGACAGCCGGGTGGCCGGTGACCCGGCGGACAGCAGGTGGAACCGGCGGTTGGTCCGCGCCGGATCACCCTCCCCGGCGAACATCCGCGCCGGGGCCTCACCGACCCGTCGCAGCGGATAGCACCCGGCCGTGTAGGGAAACGCCCCCGGCAGGTTCTCCCGGCGCAGAAAACGCAGCAGTCGGGCGTCATCGTCGATGTCGGGTACCGCCACCCGTGGAATCCGGCTACCGGACAGCGTGGTCCGCCACAACGGTGTCGGGATGTCCCGTCCGCGCACCTGGTAGACGAGTTCGTCTGCCTTTCGCGCCGCCACCGTCCGCGGCCACTGGACGAGCAGTTCCCGGGCCCACGGCGCCAGCTCCGCGTCGGCCTGTTCGCGCAGCTGCCGCACCCGGTCCGCCGCCGCCGCCGAAACCACGAGCTCACCCGTGGCCGTCCGCTCGGTCATGGTCATGGGTGTGAGCGTCGGTGTGGCGGTGGACTCGCGCAGGGCGTCTTCGGCGGTGGCCAGATGTTGGCGACGCCGGGCCAGCTGGGCATTGCGCTGTGTCTGCGCATGATAGTCCCGGACTGTCTCGGCGATCTCCGCCAGATAGCGGGCTCGGCTGGCGGGAATGAGGGTGCGTAGTCCCTGGGACGCGCGGTTCCCGACGCGGTCCAGCGCGCCCGGTTCGGTGGCCAGGCCCCGCTCCCGCAACAGCACGACCAGATGCTGGTAAAGGGCCGTCACACCGTCGTCGTGGAAACGCGCGGCGGAGGTCCCGAAGACCGGCATGTCCTCCCAGCCCTGGTCGAACACCTCCCGGTTGCGCAGCAGCTGCCGGGCGACGTCGCGGCGCGCGTCCTGCGCCCCACGGCGCTCGAACTTGTTCACCGCGACCACGTCCGCCACATCCAGCATCTCGATCTTTTCCAGCTGGGACGGCGCGCCGTACTCCGGAGTCATCACGTACAGCGAGACATCGCTGTGTTCGGCGACGGCCGCATCCCCCTGGCCGATCCCCGGAGTCTCGAGAATCACCAGGTCATAACCGGCCGCCCGGCAGGCGACGATGCTGTCGCGTACCGGCACGGGCACCTCGCTGCCGGCCCCGCGGGTCGCCAGTGACCGGAAGAACACCGGCTCGTCGCCCATGAGCGAGTTCATCCGGATGCGGTCACCGAGCAGCGCGCCGCCGCCGCGGCGCCGGGACGGATCGATCGCGAGTACCGCGATCCGCAGCCGACCGCCCTGGTCCAGCTGGAACCGTCGGAGCAGTTCATCGGTGAGCGAGGACTTCCCCGACCCCCCGGTACCGGTGATCCCCAGTACCGGCATCGGCGGACGGCGCAGGGCCTGCGCCCACAGCGCCGTCGCGAGCTCGCCCGCCTCGCCGTCCGCCGCCTGTCGCCGCGACATGAGCACGGTGATCGCCCGCGCCAAGGCATACTGCCCGCCGCCCACGACCTCCTCGAGCTTCGGCCCCCGCGCCGCCAGGTCCACATCACACACCCGGATGATGCTGTTGATCATCGCGGCCAGCCCCATGGCCTGACCATCCGCCGGGGAGAAGATGCGCGTGACGCCACGCGACTGAAGCAGCTCGATCTCGGCCGGCACGATCACCCCGCCGCCACCGCCGAACACCCGGACGTCACCGGCGCCGCACTCCCGCAGACGCTGCACCAGATAGCTGAAGTACTCGACGTGTCCGCCCTGATAGGACGACACCGCCACCCCCTGCACGTCCTCCTGGACGGCGGCGGTCACCACATCCTCCACACTGCGGTCATGCCCGAGGTGCACGACCTCGGCGCCCTGGGCCTGCAGCAGCCGACGCATGATGTTGATCGCCGCATCATGTCCGTCGAACAGTGCCGCCGCCGTCACGATCCGCACCGGATGGACCGGCACGTGCAGGCCCGTCCGCGCCGCCGCGGGTCGCCCGGCCACCGCTCGACCGGACGCGCTCACCGCCGCGGGCGCAGTGCTCTGCTCGACCGATGGCATCTGGACCGATGGCATCGCGGCACCTCCCGGTCAGCCCGGGCAGGACCCCCCGGCCCGCGCCCACTGATGTTCCGTCCCCCGACAGTAGGACGTCCATCTAGCTGGGGCCACTTGATCTCGACAGGACCCAGGTCCGACGGCTCTGGTGCCCGCGCCCGCGAAGCCTCTCCAGTCGGCACCAGGCCGAATACCCCTCGGCGTGCGGGTGGCGCCATCGCCCCACAAAAGAAAAAGGGCCGGCGGCAGACAAGCCGACAGCCCACACCCCACCCATCCACACCCGGAAACAGGTGTG
>NZ_JALKFW010000137.1:0-201 GCF_023243055.1 Frankia sp. AgPm24
CGTCGAAAGGCCCGCTGCAGGCCGCGCTGCGGAATCTCCAAACCGCCTGTGTGAACTTTTGGGGAAAACGGGCCGGCTACCCGACGTTCAAGCGGAAGGGGAAGACGAACGATGCGGCGACCTGCTTCCGGAACTGCTTCACGTTCCGGGACGGGCGGCTGAGGCTGGCGAAGCAGGCCGCGCCGCTGCGGATCGTCTGGT
>NZ_JALKFW010000185.1:0-89331 GCF_023243055.1 Frankia sp. AgPm24
CTGCGGACCCGGACGGGCCGGTGGTGGTCAGGCGCGATGGCGCCGCACCAATCGCTCACATCCGCCCGCCCGCGGGGGGGGGGGCGGGGGGCCCCCGGGGGGGGGCCCCCCCCCCGGGCGGGCCCGCCCCCCCCGCGCCCCCCCCCCCCCCCCCACCGCTGCCCCCACGGGCCGCGGTGCGACGGCACAGCAGCACTGCCAGCCCGGGCCGAGCCGTCGACTTCGTCGGCGGGGGACCGGTACGAGACAGCGGTAGACCGGCAGATTCCCGCACCGCCGGCGGCGGGCGCCCCGCGCCCCCCGGCACGGCGGAGATCTACGGGCGGTGACCCGGTAGCGGTACCGGCCGAACGAGACAGACAGGACAGGCGAAGCCCACCATGGCGGCACAGAAGATCCGCATTCGGCTCAAGGCCTATGATCACGAGGTCATCGACAGCTCGGCGCGGAAGATCGTCGAGACGGTGACCCGGACGGGTGCGCAGGTCGCGGGACCGGTGCCGCTGCCGACGGAGAAGAACATCTACTGCGTCATCCGGTCGCCGCACAAGTACAAGGACAGCCGCGAGCACTTCGAGATGCGGACGCACAAGCGGCTGATCGACATCCTTGACCCGACGCCGAAGACGGTCGACTCGCTCATGCGCCTCGACCTGCCCGCCGGCGTCGACATCGAGATCAAGCTGTAAGAGGGGCCGGCGCAGTCATGCTCATCCGCAACTACAGAGGGCTCCTGGGCACGAAGCTCGGGATGACCCAGGTATGGGACGCGAACAACCGCGTCGTGCCGGTCACCGTCATCAAGGCCGGACCCAACGTTGTCACGCAGGTCAAGACGCCGGAATCCGATGGCTACGCGGCCGTCCAGCTCGGCTACGGCGAGATCGACCCGCGTCGGATCAACAAGCCGACCCGCGGGCACTTCGCCACCAGCGGCGTCACCCCGCGGCGTCACCTGGTCGAACTGCGCACCGCGGACGCGACCAGGTACGAGGCCGGCCAGGAGCTGAGCACCGAGGTGTTCACCGTCGGCACGGTCGTCGACGTGACCGGCACCTCCAAGGGCAAGGGCTTCGCCGGTGTCATGAAGCGCCACGGCTTCAAGGGCCTGGGCGCCGGGCACGGCGTCGAGCGCAAACACCGTTCGCCGGGTTCGGTCGGCGGCTGCGCCACCCCCGGTCGCGTGTTCAAGGGTCTGCGGATGGCCGGTCGTATGGGCCACGCACGTACCACCACGCCGGGGCTCACCATCCACGCCGTCGACACCGAGCGTGGGTTCCTGCTGGTCAAGGGCGCGGTTCCCGGCCCCGACGGCGGTCTGGTCTTCGTGCGCAGCGCGGCCAAGCGCCCGGCGCCCGGCGACTTCACCCCGGTCGCGGCCGGTAGCGGCGAGGAGGTCTCGGCATGACCGCGGTCCAGACCGCATCCGAGTCGGATGCGACCACCTCGGACACCACGACCCGCACGGTCGAGGTCCACGGCGGCGGCAGCGTGGAGCTGCCCGGCGGCGTGTTCGACGTGACGCTGAACGTTCCGCTGATCCACCAGGTCGTGGTCGCCCAGCTCGCGGCTGCCCGCCAGGGCACCCACGACACGAAGACCCGTGGCGAGGTGCGCGGCGGTGGCCGCAAGCCGTACCGGCAGAAGGGCACCGGGCGCGCCCGGCAGGGCTCACTGCGGGCGCCGCAGTTCACCGGCGGTGGCGTGGTGCACGGCCCGACGCCGCGCAAGTACGACCAGCGCACGCCCAAGAAGATGAAGGCCGCCGCGCTGCGCGGTGCGCTCTCTGACCGGGCCCGCAACAACCGGGTGCACGTCGTCGCCTCGCTGGTCACCGGTGAGAAGCCGTCGACGAAGTCCGCCGTGACGGTGCTGCGCGCGATCGCCGACACCCGCCGGGTGCTCGTCGTCGCCAGCCGTTCCGAGGAACTGACCTGGAAGAGCCTGCGCAACGTCGAGACGGTGCACCTGCTCGACCCGGGTCAGCTCAACACCTACGACGTCCTGGTCAGCGACGACGTCGTCTTCACCGAGGAGGCGCTGGCCGCGTTCCTCGAGCGCAACAGCCGGCCGGCCCCGCGGACCGTGGCCGGGGCGGAGGAGAACAAGTGATTCCCGACCC
This sequence comes from Frankia sp. AgPm24, assembly GCF_023243055.1. Taxonomy (NCBI): domain Bacteria; kingdom Bacillati; phylum Actinomycetota; class Actinomycetes; order Frankiales; family Frankiaceae; genus Frankia; species Frankia sp. AgPm24. Next base: position 2,123 of record NZ_JALKFW010000185.1, read on the forward strand.
GCGTGACGTCATCCTGCGGCCGGTCGTCTCGGAGAAGAGCTACGGCCTGCTCGACGAGAACGTCTACACCTTCATCGTCCACCCGGACGCGAACAAGACCCAGATCAAGCTTGCCGTCCAGCAGATCTTCAGCGTGCGGGTCCTGCGGGTGAACACCATCAACCGGCAGGGCAAGCGCAAGCGGACCAAGCACGGCTGGGGACAGCGGTCCGCGACCAAGCGGGCCCTGGTCAGTCTTGCTCCCGGTGACACGATCGAGATCTTCGGAGGCCCCGGTGCCTGAGCGCGCGCGCTGCGTCGCGTCCGCGGGTGCGTCCTCGACGGGCCAGGGACGGTAGGAAGCCATGGGTATTCGTAGGTACAAGCCGACGACGCCAGGGCGTCGTGGCTCGAGCGTGGCCGACTTCGTCGAGATCACCCGGGACCACCCGGAGAAGTCGCTGGTCCGCCCGCTGCACTCCAAGGGTGGTCGTAACGCCCACGGCCGGATCACCACCCGGCACCAGGGCGGCGGCCACAAGCGGGCCTACCGGCTCATCGACTTCCGGCGGGACAAGGACGGGGTGCCGGCCAAGGTCGCGCACATCGAGTACGACCCGAACCGCACCGCCCGGATCGCACTGCTGCACTACGCCGACGGCGAGAAGCGCTACATCATCGCCCCGGTCAAGCTCAAGCAGGGCGACCAGGTCAGCTCCGGGGTCGGCGCCGACATCAAGCCCGGTAACGCCCTGCCGCTGCGCAACATCCCGACCGGTACCGTGATCCACGCCATCGAGCTGCGCCCCGGCGGCGGCGCCAAGATCGCCCGTAGCGCCGGTGCCAGCGTGCAGCTCGTCGCGAAGGACGGACCGTACGCTCAGCTGCGGATGCCCTCGGGCGAGATCCGCAACGTCGACGTGCGCTGCCGGGCAACCGTCGGCGAGGTCGGCAACGCCGAGCAGAGCAACATCAACTGGGGCAAGGCCGGCCGGATGCGCTGGAAGGGCCGTCGTCCCACCGTCCGCGGTGTGGCGATGAACCCCGTCGACCACCCGCACGGTGGTGGTGAGGGCAAGACCTCCGGTGGTCGTCACCCGGTCAACCCGAAGGGTCGTCCGGAGGGCCGCACCCGTGCCCACAAGAAGGCCTCCGACGCGATGATCGTGCGTCGGCGCAAGCAGAACAGGCGGCGGTAGTGACCTCACCCATCCGGATCACGGTTACCGTGAGCCACCCGTCGTCCCACCTGATCTGAGCAGGAAGGAGGAGACACAGCCATGCCACGCAGTCTGAAAAAGGGCCCGTTCGTCGACGACCACCTGCTCAAGAAGGTGGACGTGCAGAACTCCAAGGGCACCAAGCACGTCATCAAGACCTGGTCGCGCCGCTCGACCGTGATCCCCGACATGCTGGGGCACACGATCGCCGTGCACGACGGCCGCAAGCACGTCCCGGTGTTCATCACCGAGGGCATGGTCGGCCATAAGCTCGGCGAGTTCGCCCCGACCCGGACTTTCCGCGGGCACGTCAAGGAGGACCGGAGGTCACGTCGTGGCTGACGATCTCGTCGACGGCCTGAGCCGCGCCGGCCTGCCGGGGGCCAAGGCCTCCGCCCGGTACGTGCGGGTGTCCCCGATGAAGGCGCGCCGGGTCATCGACCTGGTGCGCGGCCGCTCGGTCGGCGAGGCCCTCGACATCCTGCGCTTCGCCCCCCAGGCGGCCAGCGAGGACGTCTACAAGGTCGTCGCCAGCGCCGCCGCGAACGCCGAGAACAACAACGGCCTCGACCCGGCCACACTGTGGGTCGCCGAGGTCTACGTGGACGAGGGGCCGACGCTCAAGCGCATCCGGCCCCGCGCCCAGGGCCGGGCCTACCGGATCCGCAAGCGCACCAGCCACATCACCGTCGTGGTGGAAAGCCGCGAGCCGCTCGCCGCGGCCGGCCGGGGTGCCAAGACGACTAGGAGGGCCCGGTAGTGGGGCAGAAGGTCAACCCGCACGGGTTCCGACTTGGCATCACGTCGGAGTTCACGTCCCGTTGGTACGCCGACAAGCTGTACAAGGCGTACGTCGGCGAGGACGTGAAGATCCGCAAGATGATGTCGCGGGGCATGGAGCGGGCCGGGATCAGCCGGGTCGACATCGAGCGCACCCAGGGTCGGCTGCGGGTGGACATCCACACCGCCCGCCCGGGCATCGTCATCGGTCGCCGGGGCGCCGAGGCCGACCGCATCCGCGGTGACCTCGAGAAGCTCACCGGTAAGCAGGTGCAGCTCAACATCCTCGAGGTGAAGAACCCCGAGGTGGACGCGCAGCTCGTCGCCCAGGGCGTCGCCGAGCAGCTGTCCAGCCGGGTCAGCTTCCGCCGCGCGATGCGCAAGGCGATGCAGACCGCGATGAAGGGCGGCGCGAAGGGCATCCGGGTGCAGTGCTCCGGTCGCCTGGGCGGCGCCGAGATGAGCCGTTCGGAGTTCTACCGCGAGGGTCGGGTGCCGCTGCACACGCTGCGTGCGGACATCGACTACGGCTTCTACGAGGCCCGGACGAACTTCGGTCGGATCGGCGTCAAGGTCTGGATCTACAAGGGCGACATCGTGCAGAGCCGCGCCGAGCGCGAGGCCCAGGACGCGTTGCTGCGCCAGACCCGTCGGGACCGGCCGCGCCGCGGGCCGCGCTCGGGTTCCTCCGGTACCACCCAGGGTGGGACGGACGCCGGTCGCGCCGCCGCACGCAACGAGCGTCGGGGCGGACGTGGCGGCGGTAACGCGCCGGCCACCGAGGCCGCCGGCACCGACACGGCACCGGCGGAGACCGCCGCCGCCGAGGCGACCGGGACCGAGACGACCACCGCCACCGCCGCCCCCGAGGCGACCGTGACCGCGGCGGCGAGCGAGGCCACCACCGACACGACCGCCACCGTCGCCGAGACGGCCGCCACGCCGGCCGCGGGCACGTCGGAGAAGGCGGAGGAGTAGATCATGCTGATTCCTCGGAAGGTCGCGCACCGCAAGCAGCACCACCCCGGGCGCACCGGTGCGGCCAAGGGCGGCACGCGGGTCACCTTCGGCGAGTACGGCATTCAGGCCCTCGAGTCGGCCTATGTGACGAACCGCCAGATCGAGTCGGCCCGTATCGCCATGACCCGGCACATCCGTCGTGGTGGCAAGGTCTGGATCAACATCTACCCGGACCGCCCGCTGACCAAGAAGCCGGCCGAGACCCGGATGGGTTCCGGTAAGGGTTCGCCCGAGTGGTGGGTCGCCAACGTCAAGCCCGGACGCGTGATGTTCGAGCTGTCGGGTGTCGCCGAGCCGGTGGCTCGCGAGGCGATGCGACGAGCCATCCACAAGCTGCCGATGAAGTGCCGTTTCGTGGTTCGTGAAGGTGGTGCGTGATGGCTGTCGCTACCGCGGACGAGCTGCGCGGCCTGTCCGGCGAGGACCTCGTCGACAAGCTTCGGGAGGCCAAGGAGGAGCTGTTCAACCTCCGGTTCCAGGCGGCGACCGGGCAGCTGAGCAACAACCGCCGGCTGCGTGTCGTGCGGCGTGACATCGCCCGGATCTACACGGTGATGCGCGAACGCGAGCTGGGCATCACCGACGATCCGGCGCTGGCCGCCGGCGCGGCTGACGACGACGCGACGAAGGCGTGAGGGCAGTGGCAGACGAGACCGAGAACTCCTCGCAGGAGACCTCCGAGACCGCCACGGCGGACGAGCGTGGTTTCCGCAAGGTCCGTGAGGGCCTGGTCGTCAGCGACAAGATGACCAAGACCGTCGTCGTCGCCGTCGAGGACCGGGTGCAGCACCCCCTGTACGGCAAGACGATCCGCCGCACCAAGAAGATCAAGGCACACGACGAGAGCGGCACCACCGGTGTCGGCGACCGCGTCCTGCTGATGGAGACCCGGCCGCTGTCCGCCACGAAGCGTTGGCGGGTCGTCCGGGTGCTGGAGAAGGCCAAGTAGTTCTCACGACCCGGGGCGACGCCCCTCGGCCAGGCAGTACCGGTTGGTCAGTGGTACCGGGTGATCAGTAGTACCGGGTGATCAGGAGCAGAAAGTGATTCAGCAGGAGTCGCGACTTCGGGTCGCCGACAACACCGGAGCGCGGGAGATCCTCTGCATCCGGGTACTTGGCGGCTCTGGGCGTCGTTACGCGGGGATCGGCGACATCATCGTCGGCACGGTCAAGGATGCCCTGCCCGGCGCCGGCGTGAAGCGCGGCGACGTGGTCAAGGCGGTCGTGGTGCGCACCACCAAGGAGCGCCGCCGGCCGGACGGCTCCTACATCCGGTTCGACGAGAACGCGGCGGTGCTCATCCGGGACGGTGGCGAGCCCCGGGGCACCCGTATCTTCGGGCCGGTCGGCCGCGAGCTGCGGGACAAGAAGTTCATGAAGATCATTTCTTTGGCGCCGGAGGTGCTGTGACCGTGGCCAGCCTGAAGATCAAGAAGGGTGACACGGTCCAGATCATCACCGGTAAGGACCGTGGCCTCAAGGGCAAGGTCATCCGGGCGTATCCGGAGCGGAACAAGGTCCTGGTCGAGGGTGCGAACCGGATTACCCGGCACACCCGCGTCCAGCAGAGCGCGCGTGGTTCGCAGGCCGGGGGCATCATCACCCAGGAGGCCCCGATCCACGTCAGCAACGTGCAGATCATTGATCCGTCGGATGGCAGGCCCACCCGCATCGGCTACCGGATCAACGAGGACGGCACCAAGGTCCGCATCTCCCGGCGTACCGGCACCGAGCTGTAGGCCGGACGAGCAGTCGAGAGCAGTGGGGAATCGAGTTCAGACATGACTGTCACCACCGAAGACCGGACCGCGGATGCCCGTCCGGTGCCGCGGCTCAAGCAGCGGTACCGCGAGGAGATCGCCCCGGCGTTGCGACAGGAGTTCTCCTTCGCCAACGTCATGCAGATCCCTGGCGTCGTGAAGGTTGTCGTGAACATGGGTGTCGGCGACGCCGCCCGCGACGCGAAGCTCATCGACGGCGCCGTGCGGGACCTGGCGGCCATCACCGGCCAGAAGCCGGCCGTGCGTCGGGCGACCAAGTCCATCGCCCAGTTCAAGCTGCGCGAGGGTATGCCGATCGGCGCGAAGGTCACCCTGCGCGGCGACCGGATGTGGGAGTTCCTCGACCGGCTGGTCAGCATCGCCCTGCCGCGTATCCGTGACTTCCGCGGCCTGTCGCCCAAGCAGTTCGACGGCCGGGGCAACTACACGTTCGGCGTGGTCGAGCAGTCGATCTTCCACGAGATCGACATCGACCGGATCGACCGGATTCGGGGCATGGACATCACGGTCGTGACCACCGCGACCACCGACGACGAGGGCCGGGCGCTCCTGCGGGCGCTGGGCTTCCCCTTCCGGGAGAACTAGACAGATGGCCAAGAAGGCACTGATCGAGAAGTCGAATCGCAAGCCGAAGTACGCCGTGCGTGGATACACCCGCTGCCAGCGCTGTGGGCGGTCCCGCTCGGTGTACCGGGTCTTCGGACTCTGCCGGGTCTGCCTGCGTCAGATGGCACACCGCGGCGAGCTGCCGGGCGTCACCAAGAGCTCCTGGTAGTTCGAAGCATTCGGCTTCCCTCCGTACCACCCCCGCACGTCCTCCCGATCGCGGTAGGCCCGACACCCGGCCGCCGGAGCAGCGCTTCGGAGCCGATGGGAACCCCCGTGAGAAAGGCGTAACCCCATGACGATGACCGACCCCATCGCGGACATGCTCACTCGTGTCCGCAACGGCAGCCGGGCGTACCACGACCGCGTGGCCATGCCGCACAGCAAGATCAAGACGCACATCGCCGAGATTCTCCAGCAGGAGGGCTACATCTCCAGCTGGCACGTCGAGGACGCGACCTCGGCCGGCGGCGTCGGCCACACGCTGGTCATCGATCTGAAGTACGGGCCGAACCGCGAGCGCTCGATCGCCGGTATCAAGCGCATCAGCAAGCCGGGCCTGCGGGTCTACGCCAAGGCGACCAACCTCCCCAAGGTTCTTGGGGGACTGGGTGTCGCGATCATCTCGACCTCGTCGGGGCTGCTGACCGACAAGCAGGCGAACAAGCGGGGCGTGGGCGGGGAAGTCCTCGCCTACGTCTGGTAAGGAGGGCGAGCGATGTCTCGGATCGGGCGCCTGCCCATTCCCGTCCCTGGCGGTGTCGACATCACCGTTGAGGGGCCCACGATCACGGTCAAGGGGCCCAAGGGCACCCTGAGCCACACCGTCGTCGAGCCGATCGCGGTCAATCGGGAGGAGGGTCAGCTTGTTGTGACCCGTCCCGACGATGACCGTCGGTCCCGCTCGCTGCACGGCCTGACCCGCACGCTGGTCTCGAACATGGTCACCGGCGTCACCGCCGGGTACTCCAAGACCCTGGAGATCGTCGGCGTCGGTTACCGCGTCCAGGCAAAGGGCTCGGACCTCGAGTTCGCGCTCGGCTACAGCCACCCCGTCCCGGTCAAGGCCCCCGAGGGCATCCGCTTCGAGGTGCAGACCCCGACCCGCTTCGTCGTCCACGGGATCGACAAGCAGCTCGTCGGTGAGGTCTCGGCGAAGATCCGCGGCCTGCGCAAGCCCGACCCCTACAAGGGCAAGGGTGTGCGCTACCAGGGTGAGGTCGTCCGCCGCAAGGTCGGGAAGACCGGGAAGTAGGAGATAGATCATGCCAGTGAGCCTTGGCGTCAGCGCGAAGCGACGGATCTCGAAGCTCCGTCGGCATTCCCGCGTGCGCAAGAAGGTGGCGGGCACCCCGTCGCGCCCCCGGCTCGTCGTCACCCGCTCCTCCCGGCACATCTACGCCCAGGTCATCGACGACGTGGCCGGGCACACCCTCGCCTCGGCGTCCACCCTGGACGTGACACTGCGCGAGGGCGAGGGCGACAAGAGCGCCCAGGCCCGCAAGGTCGGCGAGCTGGTCGCCCAGCGGGCGAAGGCGGCCGGTGTCGACGCCGTCGTGTTCGACCGCGGTGGACGGACCTACGCTGGCCGCATCGCGGCCCTCGCCGACGCGGCCCGGGAAGGCGGCCTGGACTTCTGATGACCGCCCAGGCACCGGCCACGCCGGCCCGCGCGATCACGCGGGATATTCAGGACAGTCAGAACAGGGAGATGTTGTAGATGCCAGGCCAGCAGCGCCGCGGCGGCAGCTCCGGCGGCTCGGACCGTCGGGAACGCCGGGACCGGTCGGGCGGCGGCCCGGCCCAGGAGAAGAACGCCTACGTCGAGCGGGTCGTCGCGATCAACCGGGTGGCCAAGGTCGTCAAGGGTGGTCGTCGGTTCAGCTTCACCGCTCTGGTCGTCGTCGGGGACGCCGACGGGACGGTCGGCGTCGGCTACGGCAAGGCGAAGGAGGTGCCGGCCGCCATCGCCAAGGGTGTGGAGGAGGCCAAGAAGCACTTCTTCAAGGTGCCGCGGATCGGCTCGACCATTCCTCACCCGGTACAGGGTGAGGAGGCGGCCGGTGTCGTGCTGCTCAAGCCGGCCTCGCCGGGTACCGGCGTGATCGCCGGCGGCCCGGTGCGTGCCGTGCTCGAGTGCGCCGGCGTCCACGACGTGCTGTCGAAGTCGCTCGGCTCGTCGAACCCGATCAACATCGTGCACGCGACAGTGGCCGCCCTGCGTGGCCTCATGCGGCCCGAGGAGATCGCGGCTCGCCGTGGCCTGCCGCTCGAGGACGTCGCTCCGCCCGCCATGCTGCGGGCCCGTGCGGCGGCAGCCGCCGGGGCGGGTGCGTGATGGCCAAGCTGCGCATCACGCAGATCCGTTCCGGTATCGGCGGCACCCACAACCAGCGGGCGACGCTGCGCACCCTCGGACTGCGTAAGATCAACTCGTCGACGGTCCGGGAGGACCGTCCCGAGGTGCTCGGAATGATCAGGACTGTGACCCACCTGGTTCGGGTCGAGGAGGTGGACGCGTAGCCATGGCCGAACTGTCGAAGACCGAGGCCGATGCTGGCGCCACGGCGGGCGAGGCCGAGCGTGGCCGCGGCCTGAAGGTGCACCACCTTCGCCCGGCACCCGGAGCGCATCGCAAGAAGATCCGGGTCGGCCGTGGTGAGGGCTCCAAGGGCAAGACGGCCGGACGTGGCACCAAGGGCTCCAAGGCCCGCAAGCAGGTGCCCGCCCGGTTCGAGGGTGGTCAGATGCCGCTGCACATGCGGCTGCCCAAGCTCAAGGGCTTCAACAACCCGAACCGGGTCGAGTACCAGGTGGTGAACGTCGCCATCCTCGCCGAGCTGTTCCCCGACGGCGGCCAGGTCAGCAAGGCCGACCTGGTGGCCCGCGGCGCGGTACGCGCCAAGCTGCCGGTGAAGGTGCTGGGTGACGGCGACCTCGGCGTCGCGCTGCACATCACCGCGGACGCGTTCTCCGCCTCCGCGCGCGAGAAGATCGCGGCCGCCGGTGGGAGTGTCACCGAAGGCTGAGACGGGCGGGCGGGGGTGGCTTACAGCGACCCCCGCCCGACGTGTGTCCGGACCCGGATGCCGGTCGCGCCCGCCTGGCACACCGTTCGTTCCGGCTACTGCTGCTTACCGGACGTGATGTCCGGACGAGGGGACCTCGTGTCCTGTTACAGTCGCCTCACCGATGTCGGCCGGGTGCCGAGTTCGGTGCTCCGTTCCGGGCAGAATGTCCGCCCTCCCCGTCGGTCCGCCATCTCCAGCAGGAGGAGCCGTGCTCACCGCCTTCACACGGGCATTCCGCACTCCTGACCTGCGTAAGAAGCTGCTGTTCACCGTCGGGGTCGTGGTGCTGTTCCGGTTCGGCAGCGTCATGCCGTCACCCGGGGTGTCCACCCGCGCGGTCAACACCTGCCTGAGCGCGGCGAGCGCCGAAGGCAGCAACGTGTACTCGCTGATCAACCTCTTCAGCGGCGGTGCGCTGCTCCAGCTGTCCATCTTCGCGCTCGGCATCATGCCGTACATCACCTCGAGCATCATCATCCAGCTGCTCGTCGTGGTCATCCCACGGCTCGAGCAGCTGAAGAAGGAAGGCAGCGCGGGCGAGCAGAAGCTCACCCAGTACACCCGCTACCTGACGATCGCCCTGGGCGTCCTGCAGGCCACCGGCATCGTGGCCCTGGCGCGCAGCGGCCGGCTGTTCCCGAGCTGCTCGGCGGCCATCATCCCGGACACGAGTCTGTTCCGAATCGCCACCATCGTGATCACGATGACCGCCGGTACCGCGGTCATCATGTGGATGGGTGAGCTGATCACGGCGCGTGGTGTCGGTAACGGCATGTCCCTGCTCATCTTCACGTCGATCGCGGCGCGGCTGCCTTCCGAGGGCAGCAGCATCCTCCAGGTCGCCGGTGGCGTGGTGTTCAGCCTGGTGATCCTGCTGGGGCTCGCCATCGTGGTGTTCGTGGTGTTCGTGGAGCAGTCCCAGCGCCGCATCCCGGTGCAGTACGCCAAGCGGCTGATCGGCCGGCGGATGTACGGCGGGACCTCCACCTATCTGCCGATCAAGGTCAACCAGGCCGGGATCATCCCGGTCATCTTCGCGTCCTCCCTGCTCCAGCTGCCGCAGCTGATCGGTCAGGTGTGGAGCAACCAGGGCTTCCAGGACTTCGAGCAGCGTTATCTCTCACGCGGCGACCATCCGCTCTACCTGGTGACATACTTCGCACTCATCATCTTCTTCACCTACTTCTATGTTGCGATCACCTTCAACCCGACGGAGGTGGCCGACAACATGAAGAAGTACGGTGGGTTCATCCCTGGGCTCAGACCGGGCAACCCGACGGTGGAGTACCTCAAACACGTACTTGATCGGATCACGCTGCCGGGGTCACTGTTCCTCGGCGTGATCACGGTACTTCCGTTGGCACTGTTGAACCTGACCAAGGACCAGCCGTTCCCGTTCGCGGGCACCTCGGTCCTGATCATGGTAGGGGTGGGGCTGGAAACGGTGAAGCAGATCGAGAGCCAGCTCATGCTCCGCAACTACGAAGGTTTCCTCCGGTAGTGCGCCTCGTACTGGTGGGACCGCCCGGTGCCGGAAAGGGTACTCAGGCCGCGTTCATCGCCCAGGCGCGGTCGATCCCCAAGATCTCCACAGGGGACATTTTCCGAGCGAACGTGCGACAGGGAACGGAACTGGGCGTCAAGGCCAAGGCGTACATGGACGCCGGTGACCTCGTCCCGGACGAGATCACCATCGGCATGGTCCGTAACCGCCTGGCCGAGGACGACGCCGTCAAGGGCTTCCTGCTCGACGGCTTCCCCCGCAACGTGCCGCAGGCCGAGGTGCTCGGCCAGATGCTCGACGCGATGGGGACCAAGCTGGATGTCGTCCTCGAGCTCGTCGTCGACGACGACGAGGTGGTGCGGCGGCTGTCCGGGCGGCGGACCTGCCGCAACTGCGGGCACATCTGGCATCTCGACTTCGACCCGCCGTCGGTCGAGGATGTCTGTGACCGCTGTGGCGGCGATCTGTTCCAGCGCGACGACGACCGGTCGGAGACCGTTCGCCACCGCCTCGAGGTGTACGCCGACCAGACGTCGCCCCTGGTGGCCTACTACGCCGAGAAGGGCATCCTGATCGGGATCGACGCCACCGGCCCGGTGGACAACGTCACCGACCGCGCGCTGGACGGACTGCGCCACCACGGCGACTAGTCACCACGGCGACTGGCCAGCACGGCGACTGGCCAGCACGGCGCGCGGCCCGCGGGGGAACGATCCCCGAGTGGGCCGCGCGGCTGTCAGGCGGCCCGGTGGCCGGGTATCGGCCGGGCAGGTGCGGGTACGGCGGTTAGCATCAGGAAGCAGACCAGTACACGGACACGGACCGGGACGAGAGCGTGGCGCGACGAGAACACGTGCAGATCAAGTCAGCGGCCGAGATCGCCAGGATGCGGGTCGCCGGCCTGCTCGTGGCCAGGACGCTCGCCCGGCTGCGGGAGGCTGTCGCCCCCGGGGTCACCACAGCCGACCTTGACGCTCTGGCCGAGCAGACCATCCGCGGCGAGGGGGGTATCCCGTCGTTCAAGGGCTACGCCCAGCCGCCCTATCCCGCCTCGATCTGCAGCTCGGTCAACGACGAGGTCGTCCACGCCATCCCGAGCCGCAAGCGGGTGCTGCACGAGGGCGACATCATCTCGATCGACTGCGGTGCGATCGTCGACGGCTGGCACGGCGACGCGGCGATCACCGTCCCGGTCGGCGAGGTGCCCCCGGAGGTCCTCGCCATGATCGAGACATGTGAGGGCGCGCTGTGGGCGGGGCTCGCGGCGGCGCAGCTCGGCGGCCGGCTCACCGACATCAGCAACGCGGTGGAGCGGCACATCCGCCCGCGTGAGTACGGCATCGTCGACCACTACGGCGGGCACGGCATCGGCACCGAGATGCACCAGCCGCCGCACGTGCTCAACTACGGCCGGCCCGGGCGGGGGATCAAGCTCGTGTCGGGCCTGGCGCTGGCCATCGAACCAATGATCACGATGGGCAGGCCGGACACCAGGGTGCTCGCCGACGACTGGACGGTCGCCACCAGCGACGGCAGCCTCGCGGCCCACACCGAGCACTCGGTGGCGATCACGCCACGTGGGCCCTGGGTGCTCACCGAGCCGGACGGTGGCGTGGCCCGCCTCGCCGCGCTCGGCGTGGCCTGTGGGCAGCCCGCCGACGCGCCCAGCGGGATCGGCTGAGCCCCGGTACGGTCCGGCCAGGATCGTGGGATCGGTGTGGTCCACGCGGCCTGGTCGAGCCTTGTTGGCCCTTGACGGATGGGCCACGTACACTCTTCAGTTGGCGGTCTTCTCACGCCGGTGTGCTCCACCGCGTCGATAGCAGTCGGTGAAAACGTGGCAGTTGCGGTCGGTGGCAGTGTGGTCGACAGGACAGGGCGCCCTTGCGGGTGCCCGGGTCTGTGACCTGGGCTTTTCCGGGTTTTTGCCTGGGATCGCCCGACCGGTCGCGGCCGTACCGCCGGCTTACTCGTCGACGTCAGGACAGCGGAGGACATGCCGAAGAAGGACGGGGCCATCGAGATCGAGGGCCGAGTGGTGGAGCCGCTCCCGAACGCCATGTTCCGGGTTGAGCTCCAGAACGGTCATCGAGTTCTTGCCCACATCAGCGGAAAGATGCGCCAGCACTACATCCGGATCCTGCCGGAGGACCGCGTCGTGGTCGAGCTCTCGCCCTACGACCTGTCCCGCGGCCGGATCGTCTACCGGTACAAGTAGCACCAGCTCGTCCAGCTCCACGCCATCCCGTCTCCATCGCCACGCGCGGCCCGCGGCTGCGCAGGAGGTTCGCAACAGCCGTGAAGGTCAAGCCAAGCGTCAAGAAGATCTGTGACAAGTGCAAGGTGATCCGGCGCCACGGTCGCGTCATGGTCATCTGCGACAATCTCCGTCACAAGCAGCGCCAGGGCTGAGTCCCTGGCGAGGTGGTCGACGTTTCCCGCGGCTGACACGCCGACGCGTGTCGTTCGTGGCCCACGGCGGGCGTTGACCACCACCTCCACGCGATACCAGGCGCCCCCACGGGGGCGCTTCCACCCCCGGCCCGGAGGCCGGGGCCCAGGCGGCGGGAGCCGCTCGGGACGGTGTCGCCCAAGACCTCCGGTCGCAGGAAGGAAACATCGGTTCATGGCACGCCTGTCTGGCGTCGACCTTCCCCGTGAAAAGCGGGTCGAGATCGCTCTGACCTACATCTTCGGCATCGGCCGCAGTCGCTCGCGGGACACACTCGCCGCCACCGGGATCAACCCGGACACGCGGGTGCGCGACCTCAGCGAGGATGAGATCGTCCGCCTGCGCGAATGGATCGACGCGAACTACCGGGTCGAGGGTGACCTCAACCGGGAGATCAAGCAGGACATCCGGCGCAAGATGGAGATCGGCTGCTACCAGGGCCTGCGGCACCGGCGTAACCTGCCGGTCCACGGTCAGCGCACGCACACCAACGCGCGTACCCGCAAGGGCCCGCGTCGCGCCATCGCCGGCAAGAAGAAGGCCGGCAAGAAGTAGTCGGTGCGCCGCCCGGCCGGCCAGGCCGCGGACGACCACTGATCGACGACCTCTCGCACACGGAGACCAGACGCGAAGATGCCTCCCAAGACCCGCGCCGCCGGCGCAAAGAAGGTCCGGCGCAAGGAAAAGAAGAACGTTGCCCACGGGCACGCTCACATCAAGAGCACGTTCAACAACACGATCGTCTCGATCACCGACCCGTCCGGGAACGTGATCTCCTGGGCCTCCGCCGGCCATGTCGGCTTCAAGGGCTCCCGCAAGTCGACTCCCTTCGCCGCGCAGATGGCCGCCGAGAACGCGGCCCGCAAGGCGCAGGAGCACGGCATGCGCAAGGTCGACGTGTTCGTGAAGGGCCCGGGCTCCGGTCGTGAGACCGCGATCCGATCGCTGCAGGCGGCGGGTCTGGAAGTCGGGGCGATTCAGGACGTCACCCCGACCCCGCACAACGGGTGCCGCCCGCCCAAGCGGCGCAGGGTGTGACCATGCGACGCGGCGACCGCGACCGGGGACTCACCCCGGTCGGTGTCGCGGGGTCGCGTACGAGTTCGCGCCAGGAAACGAGAGAGTAGGAATAGATGGCCCGTTACACCGGCGCGGACTGCAAGCGTTGCCGCCGCGAGAAGACGAAGCTGTACCTCAAGGGCAGCAAGTGCGACACCCCGAAGTGCCCGATCGAGATCCGGCCGTACCCGCCGGGCGAGCACGGTCGTGGCCGGACCAAGGACTCCGAGTACCTGCTGCAGAAGCGCGAGAAGCAGAAGTGCGCGCGGATCTACGGCATCCTCGAGAAGCAGTTCCGTGGCTACTACGACGAGGCCAACCGGCGCTCCGGCAAGACCGGTGACGAGCTGCTGAAGATCCTCGAGTCGCGGTTGGACAACGTGGTCTACCGGGGCGGCTTCGCGCCGTCGCGGGACGCCGCCCGCCAGGCGGTGCGGCACGGCCACGTCCAGGTCAACGGGCGCAAGGTCGACATCCCCAGCTACCGGATCACCGAGAACGACATCGTCGAGATCGCGCCGAAGGCCCGGGAGCTCACCCCGTTCGTGATCGCGCGGGAGACCGCCGGTCAGGGCCGGACAGTGCCGGCGTGGCTGGAGTCGATCCCGAGCCAGATGCGGATCCTGGTGCACTCGCTGCCGGCTCGGCAGGTCATCGACACCCAGGTCCAGGAGCAGCTGATCGTCGAGCTCTACTCCAAGTAGAGCCTGGCCGCACCCGGTCGCCTCTGCCATGCACCGTTTCGCGGTGCACACTGGAGAGGCGACGGGTGTTCGCCGGCGCCACAGGCGCCGGACCCGCGGACGGGGCGGACCGATGTCCCGTCCGCTGGCTGTCGAACTCGGGCAGCTCGCACTACGCGGCGTCATATGGCGGGCGCCGTGGGCGGAAGGATCACCACCATGCTGATCGCTCAGCGTCCCACCCTGGTCGAGGACCCGATCTCCGAGTTCCGGTCACGTTTCGTGATCGAGCCGTTGGAGCCGGGCTTCGGGTACACCCTGGGCAACTCCCTGCGCCGGACCCTGCTGTCCTCCATCCCCGGTGCCTCGGTCACCAGCATCCGCGTCGACGGGGTGCTGCACGAGTTCTCCACCGTGCCCGGCGTCAAGGAGGACGTGACCGACCTGATCCTGAACCTCAAGGAACTGGTCGTCAGCTCCGACAACGACGAGCCGACCGTGATGTACCTGCGCAAGCAGGGCCCCGGTGAGGTCTCCGCGGCGGACATCGCCCCCCCGGCCGGCGTCGAGGTGCACAACCCCGAGCTGCGTCTGGCGACCCTGAACGACAAGGGCAAGCTCGAGATCGAGCTGACCGTCGAGCGGGGCCGTGGCTATGTCAGTGCCGCGCAGAACAAGCAGGCCGGTCAGGAGATCGGGCGTATCCCGATCGACTCGATCTACTCGCCGGTGCTCAAGGTGACCTACAAGGTCGAGGCCACCCGTGTCGAGCAGCGCACCGACTTCGACCGGCTCATCGTCGACGTCGAGACCAAGCCGTCGATCTCCCCGCGGGACGCGATGGCCAGCGCTGGCAAGACCCTCGTCGGCCTGTTCGGGCTGGCGCAGGAGCTCAACGCCGAGGCTGAGGGCGTCGACATCGGCCCGTCCGCCGCGGACGCGGCACTGGCGGCCGACCTGGCGCTGCCGATCGAGGAGATGGACCTGACGGTCCGCTCCTACAACTGCCTCAAGCGTGAGGGCATCCACACGATCGGCGAACTGGTCTCGCGCAGCGAGGCCGACCTGCTCGACATCCGCAACTTCGGGCAGAAGTCGATCGACGAGGTGAAGACGAAGCTGGGGGCCATGGGCCTGCAGCTCAAGGACTCCCCGCCCGGGTTCGACCCGCGGCAGGCTGTCGACACCTACGGCACCGACACCTACAACGCGCCGTTCTCCGACCCGCACGACGACGGCGCCGAGTTCGTCGAGACCGAGCAGTACTGACCTTCCGAGGGCCCCCGCGCGATGCGGGGGCCCTCGTACGACATCCGGTGGCCGCATGCCGCCGTCCTACGGGCGGGCAGCCTGGCGGGACAGTGAAAGGAACGAGGAGCACTCATCATGCCCACGCCAACCAAGGGCGCCCGGCTCGGTGGCAGTCCCGCACATGAGCGGCTGCTGCTGGCCAACCTCGCCACCGCGCTGTTCGAGCACGGCGGCATCACCACCACCGAGGCGAAGGCCAAGCGGCTGCGTCCGTACGCCGAGCGGCTGGTGACCTTCGCCAAGCGCGGTGACCTGCACGCCCGTCGCCGGGTGATGCGCCACGTCCGGGACAACTCGGTCGTGCACACCCTGTTCACCGAGATCGGTCCCCGGTACGCCAACCGCGAGGGCGGCTACACCCGGATCATCAAGCTCGGTAACCGCAAGGGTGACAACGCTCCGCTGGCCCGCATCGAACTGGTCGAGGCGCTGACCGTCGGCCAGCAGGCCGTCGGTGAGGCCGAGCGCGCCCGTGGCACCCAGTTCGCGGAGCGCACCAAGCCGACCGGCGCCACCGCCGAGGCCGCCGAGGACCTGGCCAAGGAGTCTCCGACCGCCGCCGCCGTCGCCGCGCAGGCGGCCGAGGCGCCGGCCACCGAGACACCCGCCGGTGAGGCGGCGAAGACCGATACCCCTGACACCACCTCCTAAGGTGTCAGCCGCGTTCTGACCTGTTCTGATCGCCGGTTCGAGTGTCGCGCACGACCGCGGCGAAGCTGGCCGTGACGATGGCCGAAGGCCCGCCGCCCGGAAACGGGTGGCGGGCCTTCGCTGTTGCGACGACCACGGTGCCGCGCACCGTCCAGGCAGTGCCCATCGCTGGGGGAGTACGAAATGGCCGATGACACGGGAGCCGACCTGGGCAGCGGCTCCCCACCGCGAGCCGTGCACAGCCTGCCGCCGGTCGTCGGCTCCGGGGCGGGTCTGGTCCGGCTGCGGCTGGGCATCACCTACGACGGCACGCCGTTCGCCGGCTGGGCCCGCCAGCCCGCGCAGCGGACCGTCCAGGGCGACGTCGAGGACGCGCTCATGCGGGTCGCCCGGCTTTCCGCGGTCCGGCTGACCGTCGCCGGACGGACCGACTCCGGGGTGCACGCGCTCGGGCAGGTGGCGCATGTCGACCTGCCCGACGAGGTGCCACTGGGCGGTCTTGCCCGCCGGCTCAACGGGGTGCTTGACCGCGCCATCCGGGTCACCGCGTTGGCGCCGGCGCCGGCCGGCTTCGACGCCCGGTTCTCCGCACTGTCCCGCCGGTACGTCTATCGCATCACCGACGCGGCGTTCGGCGCCGAGCCGCTGCGCCGCTTCGACACCCTGGCCTGGCCGCGACCGCTGGACGCGGGGGCGATGGCCACCGCCGCCCTGGCGCTGCTCGGCGAGCATGACTTCGCCGCGTTCTGCCGGCGCCGGGAGGGTTCGACCAGTGTGCGCACCCTGCTGCGCCTGGACGTGTCCCGTCGCCGCGACGGTGTGCTGACCGCGGACGTCGAGGCGGATGCCTTCTGCCACTCGATGGTCCGAGCCCTGGTCGGGGCGCTGCTCGCGGTCGGCGATGGCCGCCGGCCGCCGAACTGGCCGCTGGCCGTGCTGCGCCGCGGACTACGCGACCCCGCGGTCACGGTCGCCCCCGCGCACGGCCTGACCCTGGTCGAGGTGCGCTACCCCCCGGATGCGGCGCTGGCCGCCCGGGCCGAGGTGACCCGGGCCGTACGCGTCCCCACCACCCCGTCTGGTTGAGCCGCCGGCACACCGGACGGGGCGCTGACCGACCCTGAATCCGACCGGGTCAGCGCCGGGTCAGCGCCGGGTCAGCGCCGTGGGCCGTGGCCGAGGACGGCGCGGTCACCGATGGGTTCGGTGGCGAGTGCGGCGAGGTCGGTCTGGGCGGCCCGGAGCGGGACGTCGGTGGCCGCTCCCGCGGTGCCGTCGACGTAGGCGACCTGGGTGTAGACCAGGTAGTGACCGTGGCTCTGTGCCCCGCGCCAGGAGTTGTTGCCGCCGGGGCCGGTGATCCGTGCGTCCCTGACGCTGCCCGCGGGGATGGGCAGCGGCGCGATGCCACCGCTGCCCTGGTTGAGCACCTGGGCGCCCTGGGTCGCCGTCGTGCTCGTGTCGAGGCGGAACACCGTCACACCGGTGAGGACCTGGCGGGTGCCGGCCGCGGGCGTGCTCAGCAACAGCGCACGCACCACCTGCGCGCAGTGGGTGCCGGCGAACAGCGTGGTCAACTGGCCGGTCAGCTGTGGGCAGCCGCTGTCGAGCCGGGTGGCGATCCGCTGATAGCGACGTCCATCCCGGTCGATGGAGGTGTCGGCGAAGAACTCGTCCGCGCGGATCGGGTCGACGTCGGTACTCACACTCTCGAGAAAGTTCGCCGGAATCGGCGCCAGCGAGACCGCCGTGGTGGGCTGCGCCCCCGGGGATCCGCCGTCGTCCCCGCCGCGCAGTGCCACGACGGCCACCGCCGCGATCAGCACCACGACGGCACCGGCCACGACCAGCAGCATCCGCCAGGCCCGCGGAGGTCGTCTCCCCGGTTCGTCGGGGTCCGGACCGAACTCGTCCCGCGGACCAAACCCGTCGGACGCCTCACCCCGCGGATCGTCGCCCCAGGAGCCGAAGCCGTCGGGGCCGTACCCCAGCGGGCTGCCGGAGGCCACGGAACCGGACCCGGACCCGGACGTCGCGAATCCGCGATAGCCCGAGGTCGGCCCGGTCGCGCGCAGGCCGGCGTGGGGCGCGTTCTCGCCGGCCCCGGCCCGGGACGCCGGACGTTCATGCCGGCTCGGCCAGCCATCCGCGGCCGACTCCTGGACCGCCGCGGTGCCGTGCCCGGTGCCGGTGCGGGTCGGACCCGGTCGGGTCACCGGCGTCGGCATCGTCGCCGGTGACACCTCGCTCGCCGCGGCCAGCTGACCCGCGGTGGACTCCTGCCCTCCAGCGAGCTCGTGCCCCCCAGCGGGCTCCGGGCCCGTCGTGAACGGCCGGCCCGTGGTGAACGGCGGACCGGCGGTGGAGGGATCGACCGTCGTTGGTTGGGACGGCGCCGTCGAGGTGGGGAGGTGACCGGTGGAGGTGGGGAGGTGACCGGTCGAGGGAGGGAGGTGGTCGGTCGAGGTGGGGAGGTGGTCGAAGGAGAACGCGTAGTTGCGCGGGCCGCCGAACAGGGGATCGTCGGTCGGGGGCGCCCACCCGTCATACGTGACGTGGCGACCGTGCAGATCCAGACCGGACGTCGCCGGGTCGGACGTCGCCGGGCCCGGCGACGTGGGCCCAGGTGTGGCTGGGCGAGGCGTCGCGGGGGCCGACGGGTCCGCACCCGGCGAGGTCCAGGCGGTGGAGCTCCAGCCCGAGGGGGAGTGTTCCGGCGAGTCGTGGCCTGGAAGGTCAGGGATCGGGCGCCCTGCCTGGCCCCCGCCATCCGATTCAGTCATCCCGGCCAGAATAGCCAGGGTTTGTCGGTGCGTCGGTCCGAGCGGAAAGTCCGTGGGCGTCGCCGATACCCGGGTGTGCCCGGGCCGGCGCCGGCCCGAGACCGGTCCGACGCCGACCGTCGGCGACGTCGACGCGTCCGGGTCGGTAGGCTCACGGATCACGCCGGATGGCGGGGGTGGAGGGCCGCGAGACGGCTTCTCCCGGCAGCCTGGTAACCTCAAAGACTGCTGCGCGTGACACGTCCCGTCTGCGCGCTCCACATTCTTGACGAGTCCCGCCCGTTCGGCCCCCTCGGGGTCGTGCGGAGGGAGTGTCGTCCGAACGAGAAGGCAGACCTGTGCGCACGTACCAGCCCAAGCCCGCGGATGTTCAGCGCGTCTGGCACGTCATCGACGCCACCGACGTGGTGCTCGGCCGGTTGGCGACCCAGGCCGCCACACTGCTGCGGGGCAAGCACAAGCCGATTTTCGCCCCGCACATCGACACCGGCGACTTCGTCATCGTGATCAATGCCGGCAAGGTGGCGCTGAGCGGCAACAAGCGCGAGCAGGCGCAGTACCACCGTCACTCGGGTTTCCCGGGCGGTCTGCGCAGCACCTCCTACGGCGAGCTGCTCGACACGCGGCCCCAGGTCATCGTCGAGAAGGCGATCAAGGGCATGTTGCCGCACAACCGGCTCGGCCGTGCCCAGGGCACGAAGCTGAAGGTCTACGCGGGTCCCACCCACCCGCACGACGCTCAGCAGCCCACCCCCTTCGAGATCATCCAGGTCGCGCAGTAACCGCGGACCTCCTCCGGCCGGTTCGGGTGGCGCCGCGAGGCCGCTGCCGTCGCCGGCTTCGGGAACCACGCATCAACCGAGGAAGGAACGCGACGTGGCTGTCGTGACCGACGTACAGGGCAATCCCCGCGCCACGGGCCGGCGCAAGGAAGCAGTGGTCCGTGTGCGGCTGCTGCCCGGGACGGGGCAGTGGACGCTCAACGGGCGCTCGCTGGAGGAGTACTTTCCCAACAAGGTGCACCAGCAGCTCGTCAACGAGCCGCTGAAGGCGCTGGAGCGCACGGAGTCGTTCGACATCATCGCCCGCCTGCACGGCGGCGGTGTGTCGGGTCAGGCCGGTGCGCTGCGACTCGCCGTCGCCCGCGCGCTGATCCTGGTGGACGAGGAGTCCCGGCCTACTCTGAAGAAGGCCGGCTTCCTCACCCGTGACGCCCGGGTCAAGGAGCGCAAGAAGTACGGCCTGAAGAAGGCCCGTAAGGCCCCGCAGTACAGCAAGCGCTGACCCGTGTCCCCGCACCGCCCAGCTCACCACGAGCGGGCGGGTGCGGGGGCTCGACATCGCCGTCGCCTGAACGGGTCTCCGCTGATCCTTCGAGCATGGGAGACCCTCAGTGACGAGGCTCTTCGGCACCGATGGTGTCCGGGGTGTCGCCAACGTCGATCTGACTGCGGAGCAGGCTCTCGCGCTTGCGTCCGCGGCGGCGGAACTGTTGGGGCGGCCCGGCGAAGCCGCCGGCCGCTCCGGCGTTGCGCGTCCGTTGGTGATTGTCGGGCGGGACACCCGCCCGTCCGGTGAGTTTCTCGAGGCCGCGGTGGTGGCCGGTCTGGCCGCCTCGGGTGTCGACGTCGCCCGGATCGGGGTCGCGCCGACACCTGCCGTCGCCTATGCCGTTGCCGGTACCGGTGCGGCCTTCGGCGTGATGCTGTCCGCCAGCCACAACCCGATGCCCGACAACGGCATCAAACTGTTCGCCGCCGGCGGTCTGAAGCTGCCCGACGACGTCGAGGACGCCATCGAACGACGGATGGCCCATCCACCCACCCGTCGCCCCGTCGGCGGTGACGTCGGTCGGGTCCGCGACGTGCCCACGCTTGTGGACGACTACGCCCAGCACCTGCTGCGGGCGCTACCGAACCGGCTCGATGGGCTGCGCGTCGTGCTGGACTGCGCCCAGGGCGCGGCATCGTCGATCGGCCCCCGGGTGCTGCGGGAGGCCGGCGCCGAGGTGATCGCGCTGCACGCCGACGGCGACGGCACCGCCATCAACGAGGCCAGCGGCGCCACCCATCTGGAGAGTCTGCGCGCCGCCGTGCTCGAGCACGGCGCGGACGTCGGCATCGCCCACGACGGCGACGCGGATCGCTGCCTGGCCGTCGACGCGTCCGGTGAGGTCGTCGACGGCGACCAGATTCTCGCTGTCTGCGCCCTGGCGATGGCCGAGCGCGGCGAGCTGACCGGTAACGCGGTCGTCGTCACCGTGATGTCCAACCTGGGTTTCCACCATGCCATGCGCGAGGCCGGGATCGCCGTGGTGACCACGCCCGTCGGTGACCGGTATGTGCTCGAGGCGATGCGCGCCGGGGGTTACGTCCTCGGTGGCGAACAGAGCGGTCACGTCGTCTTCGCTGATCATGCGACGACCGGGGATGGTCTGCTCACCGCGCTGCGGCTGCTCGGCCGGGTCGCGGAGAGCGGCCAGCCGTTGGCCGAACTCGCCAAGGCGATGACCCGACTGCCGCAGGTGCTCGTCAACGTCCGCGGGGTCGACCGCGCCCAGGTGACCACATCGTCGGCGCTGCGGGTCGCGGTCGCGCAGGCCGAGGAGCAGCTCGGCGACGCCGGACGGGTGCTGCTGCGTCCCTCGGGCACCGAACCGCTGGTCCGGGTCATGGTCGAGGCGGAGAGCGACCGGGTCGCCCGCGAGATCGCACATCGGCTGGCCGCCGTCGTCCAGGGGTCGCTGGCGATCGTCAGCTGACACCGCTCGGGAGATCACACTCGGACAACACTCCCGGCTCAGGTGGGGGAGTGCCGGTGGAGCCGGCGGCACCTGCGTACGCTGAGCGCCATGTGCGGGATCATCGGGTACGTCGGTGACCAGTCGGCTCTGGACATCTCTCTGCAGGGTCTTCGGCGGCTGGAGTACCGAGGCTATGACTCCTCGGGCATTGCTGTGGTGGGTGCGGGTGAACTGCGGACGGCTCGGCGGGCGGGCAAACTCGCGAACCTGGAGAAGCTGCTCGCCGAGAACCCCGAGCCGGATCCGATGCCCGGTACGACCGGGATGGGCCACACCCGCTGGGCGACCCATGGTGGTCCGACCGATGTGAACGCCCACCCGCACGTCGACTGCACCGGTGCGATCGCCGTCATCCACAACGGCATCATCGAGAACTTCGCCCTGCTGCGCGCCGAACTCGAGGCCGGTGGGCACGAACTCGCCAGCGAGACCGACACCGAGGTCGTCGCCCACCTGCTCGAGGTCGAACTCGCCGGCGACCCGGATCCGGAACCGGACCCGGAACCGGACCCGGCCGCGGTGTCCCATCCGCTGGCCGCGGCACTGCGGCGGGTCTGCCGGCGGCTGGCCGGCGCGTTCACACTCGTGGTCGTGCACCGGGACTTTCCCGAGGTGGTCGTCGGGGCCCGGCGCAACAGTCCGCTGGTCGTCGGGCTGGGCGAGGGTGAGTCGTTCCTCGCCAGTGACGTGTCCGCCTTCATCGCCCACACCCGGGAGGCGATGGAGATCGGTCAGGACCAGGTGGTCGAGGCCCGCCGGGATGGTGTGATCGTCACCGACTTCGAGGGCCGTCCGGTGCACAACCGGCGCTACCACGTCGACTGGGATGCCAGCGCCGCCGAGAAGGGCGGCTACCCGTACTTCATGCTCAAGGAGATCAACGAGCAGCCGACCGCGCTGGCCGACACCCTGCGTGGCCGGCTGTCCCCGCAGGGCGCCATCGTCCTGGACGAGGAGCGCCTCTCGGCCCAGGACTTCCGCGATGTCGACAAGGTCTTCATCGTCGCCTGCGGCACCGCCTACCACGCCGGGCTGATCGCCAAGTACGCCATCGAACACTGGACGAGGCTGCCCTGCGAGGTCGAGATGGCCTCGGAGTTCCGCTACCGCGACCCGGTCCTGGACCGTTCGACCCTGGTCATCGCGATCAGCCAGAGCGGGGAGACCCTCGACACGCTGATGGCGGTCAAGCACGCCCGGGAGCAGAAGGCCCGGGTGCTCGCGATCTGCAACACCAACGGTTCGACCATCCCGCGCGAGTCGGACGCGGTGCTCTACACCCACTGCGGGCCGGAGGTCGGCGTCGCCTCGACGAAGACCTTCCTCGGCCAGGTGGCGGCGTGCCTGCTGGTCGGTCTGTACCTGGCCCAGGTGCGGGGCGTGCTCTACGGCGACGAGGTCGCGGCCTACGTCGAGCGCCTGCAGCGGATGCCCGAACTGGTGGAACGCACCCTCGGGCGGCTCGAACCGATCCGCGAACTCGCCCGGGAGCTGGCCGACGCCAAGGCGGTGCTCTTCCTCGGCCGCCACGTCGGCTATCCGGTGGCGCTCGAGGGCGCGCTCAAGCTCAAGGAACTGGCCTACATGCATGCCGAGGGCTTCCCCGCCGGGGAGCTCAAGCACGGGCCGATCGCGCTCATCGAGCCGGGTCTGCCGGTGCTCGTCGTGGTCCCCTCGCCGCGTGGACGAGCGAACCTGCACGACAAGATCGTCTCGAACATCCAGGAGGTCCGGGCCCGCGGGGCGCGCACCATCGTCATCGCCGAGGACGGGGACGTCGCCGTCGAGCCCTACGCCGACCATGTGATCCGGGTGCCGGAGACGACGTCACTGTTCGCCCCGCTGGTCACCACGCTGCCGCTGCAGGTGTTCGCCTGTGAGCTCGCCCTGGCCCGTGGCCTGGACGTCGATCAGCCCCGCAACCTGGCGAAGTCCGTCACCGTCGAGTAACCCCGCCAGCCGAGGGGCCGGTGCCTCGCCGGCCCGGTCGCGGCTCAGGCGGAGGGGGTCGCGCCGTGCTGGCGGCCGTGCCAGGCGACGGTCGCCTCCCACAGGGCGTCGGCGACGGCGTCGTTCTCGTCGGCGGCGTCGAGCAGGGTCTCGACCAGTTCCGCCCGGGGCGCCCGGCTCAGGAACACCCGCATCGCGGCGTGCACCGGATCGTCGGCGAACAGCGAGCTCTCCTCGATGGCGCCGCCGTCGTCCTCGTCGTCCTCGTCGTCCTCGGCGAGACCCGCCGAGCCCGTGGCGACCAGGGCGACGGCCACGGCGTGCCGACAGAAGGTGCCGGTGGCGCCCTCGGGGCAGGTGCAGCCTGTCCGCGGCCCGTCGTCGGCCGCCTCGAGGCGGACCTCGTGCGGGCCGTCGTCGTCCACCGTGCCGGAGGCGTTGGTGGGCCGGATGCGCAGCTGCTCCACCCGCCCGAGCAGGGCGAGGTTCACACCCTCGATGAACACGTCGGTGCCGGCGCGTTGCGCGCACGCCCGTTCGGCGAAGGCCGCCTCGAGCGGGGTGACAGGGTCCCCGTCGTGCCCGTTCTCCCCGGACACAGAAATGATCACTGGCTAATCCTACGGAATCCACGCGCGAACGGGGCCGGCCGGTCGGCTCCGCGGCGGATGATCCTCGACCCGGGGGTTGTCAGACGTACGATCGCGATATATCGTGAGCGTACGCCACGGCGACAAGATGGTCGTTGTTGGTTTTCTGTAGCGCAGCCCCGGCGGGTCTGGCCCGGGCGGGGCGCAACCACTCCGAAAGGAAAAATCATGACTTCGCATGCGATGTCGGGCCCATGGGGCTCACAGGGTGCCTGGGGCGGCCGGGCCGGATGGGGCTTCCCGTTCGATCCCGCGCGGCTGTCGGAGGTGTTCGAGGCGATGGCCGGTTGCGCTGACCGGCGGGCCCCCGAAGGGGAGTCCTCCGGTCGAGGTCGCACCAGCCGCGCCGCCCGCGGTGGTCCGGGCGGTCCCGGTGGCCCTGGCGGCCCCGGTGGTCGGCGCGAGCACGGCGGCGAGGGGCGCCCTCGGGGGCGTCGCGGTGGGGCGGGCTGGGGGCCCGGAGGGTTCCCGGGCTTCCCTGGTTTCCCTGGCCCCGGGTTCGGCCCGGGCTTCGGCGGGCCGGGCGGTTTCGGTGGTCCCGGCTTCGGCCGCGGGCCCAAGGTAGGGCGCGGTGATGTCCGCGAGGCCCTGCTGGCCCTGCTGGCCGAGGAGCCGATGCACGGTTACCAGATGATCCGCGAGCTCGGCGAGCGCAGCGGCGGCACCTGGCGTCCGAGCCCCGGGTCGGTGTACCCGGTGCTGTCCCTGCTGGCCGATGAGGGTCTCGTGCAGGCCGAGGAGGCCGACGGCAAGCGCGTCTTCCACCTCACCGAGGCCGGGCGCGCCCACGTCGAGTCCCGCGCCGGCCAGCGTCGGCCCTGGGAGACCGCGGCCGACGGCGCCGACGAGGAGCTCACCAGTCTGCGTTCGCTGGCCTTCGCGGTCGGCGCCGCCGTGGTCCAGGTCGCCCAGGCCGGCGACGACGAGCAGCTCGCGGCCGCCCGCGCCCTGCTCACCGAGACCCGCCGCGGTCTCTACCGCATCCTCGCCGGCGATGAGGTCGGCGGGGATGGTTCCGACGACCAGCCGGCCGAGGCCACCGCAAAGACCGAGACCGGGCAGACCGAGACCGGGCAGGGCGAGACCGGGCAGGCGGGTCCGTCGGTCTCGACGTGAGCCACCGCGACCGAGCTGAGCACCCCGGCACGACCCCCACTGGGCGTCCGCATCCGACCGATGCGGGCGCCCGGTCCCGTCTGTCGGCACGGTCACCCGCGCGGTCGGGATGTCCGTCGGCCACGGGTGATCGTCCGGGTGGCGCTGATCGAGTCGGGCGCGCCGATGTGGGAACCTCGACGGATGGCAGTTGTGGGCATCGGCGTCGACGTGGTGGACATCGACCGGTTCACCGCCACCCTCTCGCGCACACCGGCCATCGCGATGCGCCTGTTCACCCCGGCGGAACGCGCCCTGACCAGGCCGGAACGTCTGGCCGCCCGGTTCGCCGCCAAGGAGGCCGTGGCCAAGGTGCTCGGCGCCCCACCCGGGCTGGAATGGCATGATGCCGAAGTCCTGGCCGGTCCTGGTGGTCGTCCGTCGCTGCGGGTCGGGGGCACTGTGGCGGCCGTGGCCGCGCGGTTCGGCATCGCCAGCTGGCATCTGTCGCTGACCCACGACGGCGGGGTCGCCGTCGCCATGGTCGTCGCCGAGTCCTGACCCGGCTCGTTCCGCCACGGCGGGGACGTCCGGCGATGTGGACGTCCGGCGATGTGGACGTCTGACCGGGCGGGGAACGGGCAGCATGGGCGACATGCGAAACGCGCACACCGTGGAGCAGGTTCGGGCGGCCGAGGCGGAGCGGTTCGCCGTTCTCCCCCCGGGCGCACTCATGCAGCGGGCGGTCTTCGGGCTGGTCGCCTACGTGGTTCGACGGCTCGGCCGGGTCCACGGCGCCCGGATCGTCATCCTGGCCGGTTCCGGTGACAACGGCGGCGACGCCCTGTGGGCCGGCGCCCGGCTGGCGGCCCGGGGGGCACGGGTGGACGCGATCGCCACCGGAACGACACATCCACAGGCGACCGCCGCGCTGCTGGCCGCCGGCGGCCGCCGCCAGGTCGTCGCGCCGCCCGCCGGGCCGGACGAACCCACCCTCCGCGAGCTGCTGGAACGCGCCGACCTCGTCCTCGACGGCCTGCTCGGCATCGGCGGACGCGGGGGACTGCGCCCGGCGCACGCCCGCCTGGCCGCGCTCGCACCGCCGCGGCGCACCGTCGCCGTCGACCTGCCCAGCGGCGTGGACGCCGACACCGGCGCCGTGGCGGGCGACGCGATCCGCGCCAGCGCGACGATCACCTTCGGGACCTACAAGCGTGGCCTGTGGCTGATGCCCGGGGCCGCCCACACCGGCCCGGTGGAGCTGGTCGACATCGGTCTGACGCTGCCCGAGCCGGACCTGCGCGCGCTGGACGACGCGGACGTCCGCGCGGCGCTGCCAGTACCGCACGAGACGGCGTCGAAGTACCGGCGGGGTGTGCTCGGGCTTGTCGCCGGCAGCGACGACTACCCCGGGGCGGCCGTGCTCGCCGTCGGCGGGGCGCTGCGCGGCGGTGCCGGCTATCTGCGGGTCGTCAGCGTGGGACATGCGGACCCGGCCTCGGGGCGCATCCATGGCCGGGCCGGTGACCATGTCCGCGCGGCGTATCCGGAGGCCGTGGTCACCGACATCGCACCCGGTGACCGGGCCGCCCTGCTGGCCGCCGGACGGGTGCAGGTCTGGGCGATCGGCCCGGGTCTGGCCGGCGACACCTCGGCCACCGGAGTGTCGCTGGACGCCCTGCTCGGCGAGGACGTGCCGCTCGTCGTCGACGCCGGTGCCCTCGACCCGCTCGCCGACCTGCTCGCCGCCGACCGCACCCGGCTGCACCGGCGGGTCGCACCGGTGCTGGTCACACCGCATGAGGGCGAGTTCGCCCGGCTGGTCGGGCGGGTCCTGGGCTGGGACGCGGCGAAGGCCGCGGACGAGCTGGCGGCCGACCGGCTCGCGACCGTGCGGCGGGTCGCCGCCGAGACCGGCGCGGTCATCCTGCTCAAGGGCGCGCGCACCCTCGTCGTCGAGCCGTCCGGGACAGCCTGGGTGAACACCACCGGTTCGCCCTGGCTCGGCACCGCCGGCAGCGGGGATGTGCTCACCGGCCTGATCGGCTCGCTGGCCGCCGCCGGCCTGCCCGTGGCGTTCGCCGGGGCGGTGGGTGCCCACCTGCACGGCCGCGCCGCCGAACGGGCCGGGGTACACGGTTGCCTCCCGCTGGCCGCGAGCGACCTGCCCCGCCTGCTCGCCGCCACCGTCACCGACCTGCTGACCGACCCTGCCGGCTGAGGGATCCCACCCCGACCCGCTGGCGGGCCCGGGCCCGGGCCCGGGCTGGCTCTGGCCGGCGGGCTGGCTGGCTGGCTGGGTGGTGGCTGGGACGCTGGTCGGTGCTCTGGCGGTAGCGTTGGCCGGGTGAGCGAACAGCCGACCGACACCGGGGCCGGGCCCGCCGCCCGTACCTACGCGGCCATCGAGCTCGACGCGGTGCGGGATTCGGTGACCGCCCTCGTCGACCGGGCCGGCCCGGCCGCGACCATGGCCGTGGTGAAGGCCGACGGTTACGGCCACGGCATGCTCCCGTGTGCCCGGGCCGCGCTTGAGGCCGGGGCGACCTGGCTGGGCACGGCCTTCCTCGAGGAGGCGCTGGCGCTGCGCGCCGCCGGGATCACCGTGCCGGTGCTGTGCTGGCTCAGCACACCCGCGGAGAACATCGACGCGGCGATCGAGGCCGACATCGACCTGTCGGCCTCAGCACCCTGGGCGCTGCGGCGGATCGCCGAGGCCGCCCGCCGGGTCGGCCGGCGCGCCCGCGTGCATCTCAAGGCCGACACCGGACTCGGCCGGGCCGGGGCGACCCCGGCGGACTGGCCCGACCTGTGTGACGACGCGGCCCGGCTGGAGGCCGAGGGCGTCCTGTCGGGTTACGGCGTCTGGAGCCATCTGGCCTTCGCGGACGCCCCGGGGCATCCGACCGTGCAGACCCAGATCGGGATGTTCCGGGAGGCCATCGACATCGCGGACAAGGCCGGTCTGACCCCGGTCGTGCGCCATCTCGCCAACTCCGCGGCGACCCTGGTCAGCCCGCAGGCCCATTTCGACCTGGTCCGACCGGGTGTGTCGGTCTACGGGCTCTCACCCGGCCCCGAGGTCGGCCCGCCGGCTCGTTTCGGGCTGCGCCCGGCGATGACACTGGTCAGCCATGCCGCCCTGGTCAAGCGGGTGCCGGCCGGCACCGGCGTGTCCTACGCCCACCGCTACACCACCGACCACGCGGCGACGCTGGCCCTGGTCCCCCTGGGCTACGCCGACGGCGTCCCCCGGTCGGCGACGAACCGCGGCGAGGTGCTTCTCGGTGGACGGCGGCGACGCATCGCCGGCACCGTCTGCATGGATCAGTTCGTTCTCGACGTCGGCGACGACGACGTGTCCGTCGGCGACGAGGTGGTGCTGTTCGGCCCGGGTGACCAGGGTGAGCCGACCGCCGACGACTGGGCCACCGCCGCCGGCACCATCAACTACGAGATCGTCACCCGGATCGGCGCCCGCGTGCCCCGCGTGTACCGCTGATCCGCGGCGTCAGCCGCAGCCGCCGGAGGAGCAGCCGCCGCCGGTCGCGGTGCTGCCGCCGAACATGCCGCGTTCCATCCGGCGCCGCACTGGCTGGGCGGCGGCCTGGGCGGCTTCCTGCTCGGCCTGTTCGATCTGGCTCCGGGTGGTGAGAGTGAGCATCACCGGCTTCGGCCCGCTCGGGGCGGCCGCGGCCGACGTCGATGCCAGCACCGGGGAGCCGACCCCGCTGGTCGCCGTGATCGCAACCGAGGCGGCCACGGCGGGCTCGAGCTCGAGTTCGGGCTCGGACTCGTCGGCCACGCCGAGCGCGGCGGCGCGTTCCGGGCCGGTGAGGGTCCGGTTCGGGTTCGCGGAGACGGGCTCCTGATGCCTGCGCCACGACAGCTTCATGTATCTGCCTCCGTGATCACTATCGATGGGCCGGTCACTCCACGGTAGAGGACGACGTCCCGCTTGGCCGGGCAGGCCGGCCCGGACGTGACCCAGTCGAAGGTCCGGGTGATCGGTGGCCTGCTCGGCGGTGGGCGGGGTGTCGTCCAGAGGGTGCGGTGTCTGCCGGGGGAACGGGGGGGTCGTGCGTCGGGCGGGGGTCGGCGACTAGGATCGAGGCGTAGTCGCGACTGGCGCACAGAGGTGGAACTGACCACCGGGGAGCGATGAGCGGGTCGGTGCCGCGCGTCTGGGTGCCTCCGGCCGAACGAGACGTGCCGGAGGTTACTGTGCACAACCCACCCCTTCCCGAACTGACCGTCGCCGATCCGGAGATCGCGGGTCTGATCGAGGCCGAGGCCGCCCGCCAGCACGGGTCCATCAGGTTGATCGCCTCGGAGAACTACGTGTCCACCGCGGTGCTCGAGGCATCCGGTTCGGTGCTGACCAACAAGTACTCCGAGGGGTACGTCGGGAAGCGCTACTACGAGGGCCAGCAGGTCATCGACCCGATCGAGACCCTCGCCGTCGACCGGGCGAAGGCGTTGTTCGGGGTCGAGCACGCCAATGTGCAGCCGTACTCCGGGTCGCCGGCGAACCTGGCCGTCTACCTGGCCTTCGCCCAGCCCGGCGACACGATCATGGGTCTGTCGCTGCCGATGGGCGGGCACCTCACCCACGGGTGGAGCGTGTCGGCGACCGGCAAGTGGTTCCGCAGCGTTCGTTACGGGCTGCGGGCCGACACCGGCCGGATCGACCTGGACGAGGTGCGTGACCTCGCCCTGGCCGAGCGTCCGAAGGTCATCTTCTGTGGTGGCACGGCGATCCCGCGCACGATCGACTTCCCGGGTTTCGCCGAGATCGCGCGAGAGGTCGGCGCCGTGCTCGTCGCCGACATCGCGCACATCGCCGGGCTCATCGCCGGGGGTGCGCATCCCTCCCCGGTCGGGCACGCCCCGGTGATCTCCACCACCACGCACAAGACGCTGCGCGGCCCGCGTGGCGCGATGCTGATGTCGGACGCGGAGCATGCCACGGCGCTGGACAAGGCGGTCTTCCCAGGTCTGCAGGGTGGCCCGCACAACCACACCACCGCGGCGATCGCCGTCGCGCTGCGGGAGGCGGCGACCCCGTCGTTCCGCGAGTACGCCCAGGCCATCGTCGCCAACGCCCGCGCCCTGGCCGAGGCCCTGGTCGAGCGTGGCTTCGACCTGGTCACCGGCGGTACCGACAACCACCTGATCCTCATCGACCTGACCAGCAAGGACATCGGCGGCAAGCCGGCGGCCAAGGCGCTGGACGCCGCCGGCATCGAGCTGAACTACAACGCCGTGCCGTTCGACAAGCGCAAGCCGTTCGACCCGTCCGGCATCCGCCTCGGCACCGCCGCGGTGACCACCCGGGGCCTGACCACCGCGCACATGCCGCTGATCGCCGGTTGGATCGACGACGCCGTCAAGGCGGCCTCGGCCAACGACACCGCGACGATCGAGCGGATTCGGGCGCAGGTCAACGAGCTGACCGCCGGCTTCCCGATGCCGGGCTTCGCCTGATCCACCCCGATGATCCGCTCCGTCGCCAACCGGCTACGGAGTGCGGGCTGACCGGCCCCTGAGCGGCCCCGCGTCCGACCCGTGCACGCCGGACCATGGTCGTGGACGAGTCCCCTCGAACCTGCCTGTGTCGGATGTGCGAGGCATCATCGGTTCAGGGCAGTCCGGAGGAGCCGGGTTGTGCGGTGGACGGAGGCGGGGATGGTCAGGTCGGTCGGCGCGGTGGCGGGGTCCCGAGCAGCACGGGCGGTCACCGGCTCACTCGGGGTGGTCGGGGTGGCCGCTGTCGCCGGTCTCGTCGCCGAGCGCCGGGCCATCCACCGTCGTCGCCTGCGTACGGAGGTCACCAGGTCGTTCGAGGCCGCGCGGATCGACGGCCAGGTCACCACCGTCCTCGCCGGCGACGGGGTGCCGCTGCACGTCGAGGAGACCGGCCCGGCGGACGCACCGCTCACCCTGGTGTTCGTGCACGGGTTCTGCGTGTGTTCCGACAGCTGGGTCCTGCAGCAGCGCGATCTGACCGATCTCGGGCGGATGGTGTTCTTCGACCAGCGCGCCCACGGGCGTTCCGGTCCGTCCGTCGTGGGCAACTGCACCATCGACGTGCTCGCGGATGACCTGTACCGGGTCATCCGCGAGCGGGTCCCCACCGGGCCGATCGTGCTGATCGGCCATTCGATGGGCGGCATGGCGGTGCTGGGGCTCGCCGAGGAGCATCCGGAACTGTTCGGCGACCGCATCATCGGCGTCGCCCTGCTGTCCACCAGCGCCTCGGAGCTCGCCCGGGCCACCCTGGGCCCGGCGGCGCTGCTGACCGGGGTCGTGCGGCGGGTGGTGCCGGGTGTCGCCGTCGGCATGCGGCGGGCGTCCGGGGTGCTCGAGCACCTGCGCGGCAGCGGCAGCGACCTGTCCTGGGAGGTGACCCGCCGGATCGCCTTCGGCGGCACCGACCTGTCGCCCGCCGTCATCACCTTCCTCGAGGAGATGGTCTCCCGGACCCCGGTGGAGGTCATCGCGGCCTTCCTGCCGACCCTGCTCGACAACGACCGTCTCGCCGCCGTCGACCGGTTCACGACCACCCCCACGCTGATCGTCGTCGGCGCCGCGGACCTGGTCACCCCGGTCGGTCACAGCCGCACGATCGCGGCGGCCCTGCCCGAGGCGGAGCTGCTCGTCGAGGAGAACGCCGGGCACGCCATCATGCTGGAACGTCCCGCCGCGGTGAACGCGGCGATCCGTCGACTGGTCGAGCGTGCCGTCACCGGCCCCGCCGCCGCCCGGCCCGCCGCCGCGCACCGCCGGACCGCCCGACCGCTCGGCGCCGCCTGAGCCCGCTCGACGACCCGCGGCGGCCGCTGTCGCGGCCGGTGGACGGGGAAGGCGCGCGCGAGTAGTGAGAATGGAGCCATGAGCGTGAACCCGACACGCGGTGCCGACGACGGCGTTCAGGCCCCGGTGGTGCAGATCCCGACGGCCGAGCGGATGCGTGCGCTCGGCGCGCGGCTGGCCGGCGTGCTGCGTCCCGGTGACCTGATCGTGCTCTCAGGGCCGCTCGGCGCCGGCAAGACCGTGCTCGCCCAGGGCATCGCGGCCGGTCTCGGCGTCCGGGAGACGGTCACCTCGCCGACCTACGTGCTGTCGCGGATCTACGCCGACGGCCGCATCCCGCTCGTCCATGTGGACGCCTACCGGCTCGGCGCGGCGGCCGAGGCGGACGACCTGGACCTCGACGCCGACGCCGACCGGTCGGTGACCGTCGTCGAATGGGGCGCGGGCCTGGTCGAAGGTCTCGCCCAGGACCATCTGGAGGTGGTGCTGACCCGGCCCACCGCCGACGAGTCCGGCGAGGTCCGAACCGTGCGGCTGCTGGCATCCGGCCCGTCCTGGACCGCACGTCTGCGTGGCCTGTCGAGCTGACGGGCATGGGGCGCGGCCTCGGTGGGTCAGGCGCCTCCGTAGGCTGGAGCGGTGCTGGTGCTGGCCCTTGATACGTCCACGGCTGCCTGTGCTGTGGCCCTCGCTGAACTGACGGCGGCCGAGACCGCCGCGAATCCCGGCGGCCCGAGCTGGCTGGATGAGGCCGTCGGCGACGCCGGGGTGCAGGTCTGGCCGCGCGGCAGCGTCGTCACCGTCGATGCCCGCCGCCACGGCGAGCTGCTGGCGCCGTCGATGCGCTCGGTGCTCGACGAAGCGGATGTGCACCCGTCCGACCTCGCGGCGATCGTCGTCGGAGCCGGGCCGGGGCCGTTCACCAGCCTGCGGGTCGGGATGGTCACGGCCGCCGCGTTCGCCGACGCGCTGGAGATCCCCGTGCATGGCGTCTGCTCGCTGGACGGCATCGGTGCCGCGACGATCGGGGCGACCGCCGTGGTCACCGATGCCCGTCGGCGGGAGGTGTACTGGGCCCGGTACGACGATGGCGTTCGGGTGGGCGACCCCGCGGTCGGTCGGCCGGCGCAGGTCGCCGAGCTGTTGCGTGCTCACGGCGTCACGGCGGTCGTCGGCCCAGGTCGGGCCCTGTACGCGGACCTGTTCGCCGACTTCGCGGAGCTTTCCCTACCCGCCGCGGGCGGTGACACCACCGTGCCGGAGGCGGGCTACCCGCGTCCGGAGCTGCTGGTCGGCCTCGCCGGCGCCGATCTGCTGGCGGGGCGTGTCCCGTCGCCCCTGGTCCCGCTCTACCTGCGACGACCGGACGCCTCCGAGCCGCACGCCCCGAAGCCGGTCAGCTCATGACCCAGCCGGGCCGCCCGGCCCGGCCCGCCACGACCGAGCCGCCGGCTCCTGGATCCTCCGTCACCAGACCCCGGACCTCCCCGCTCCCGGCCACCGAACTCCCGGCCGGCACGCAGGCCGCCGTGGATCTTGTCATGGTGCCCACGCGCTGGTGGCATGTCGAGACCATCGCGAACCTCGAGCGCACGGTCTTCGTGGCCGACGCGTGGAGCGCCGAGCTGTTCTGGTCCGAGCTCGCCCAGGGCGATCAGCGCTACTACCTGACCGCGCTGTCGCGCCCGCGTGGTGTCGCCACGCACGACCTGACGTCGATCGTCGGTTACGCGGGTCTGGCGATCTCCGAGGACGGGGCCTACATCCAGACGGTGGGAGTCGTCCCGCACCTGCGTGGCAGGGGCGTCGGCGCCCGTCTGATGATCAGCCTGCTGCGCCGGGCGCGCCAGGTGGGGGCGCGCTCCTGCGGGCTGGAGGTCCGCACCGACAACCACGCCGCCCGGGCCCTCTACCACCGGCTCGGCTTCGTCGACATCGGTCAGCGGCGCGGCTACTACCAGCCTTCCGGCGGCGATGCCTTCGTCATGCGGGCCCGGCCGATCGACACGGTGGGCTACGGCATTCTGCTCGACGACCGGGAGCGTGCCCTCCCCGGCAGTGCCCTGCTGCAACCCTGACCAGCCGCCGCCGGTGGCCCGGTCAGGCTGCCGCGCGGGCGCGCAGAGCCGCCTCGCCGGCGCTGCGGCTGCGGGTGTTCAGGTCGATGAACTCCGCGAGCGCCGGGTTGACCGGAGCGAGGGTCATCTCCACCCGGATCAGCTCGACATCGGTCGCGCCGAGTGACTCCAGGATGTGTGCCACGTAGGGGAGCTGGTGGTCCCAGCCCTCCCTGGGCGTGCCCGCCGCGTAGGAACCGCCCTGGGTGGCGAGCACGGTGACGCGGGAACCGGTCAGCGCCGAGGGCTCCGGAGGCTGGCGCAGCGTGCGGCCCACGATGATGATCTGATCGACCCACGCCTTGAACGTCGAGGGCACCGAGAAGTTGTACATCGGCAGCGTGAACAGGTACTCGTCGGCCGCCTCGAGCTCGGCGACCAGCTCCTCGCGCCGCTTGACGGCCTCGGTCTGCGTGGGCGAGTGCTGGTCGGAGGGCAGGAAGCCGGCGGAGACGGTCTCCCAGTCCAGATGGGGCGGGGGCGTGAGGGCGAGATCCCGGTAGTTGAGGGTGCCGCCGGGATGGGCGGCCTGCCAGGCCTCGGCGAAGACAGCGCCCAGCGCCCGGGAGGTCGAACCCTCACGGGCGAAGCTGGCGTCGACGTGCAGTAGGTGGGCCATGAGCCGTCCTTTGAGTCACGGTTGCCGAGTCACGTTCGCGTCGCGGTCGCTCAGGCCGGATCAGCCAGGTCAGGTCGCGTCAACCACGTGCGGGAAAGATCTTGATGGAAGATCTTCACCTGGTGTGAAGATCGATGCCGAGACTATCTTTAGCTGGGATCGTCTGCAAGTGCACTTATCTCACGGGGTGATCGGGCTGGCGAACGCGGGTACCCTGGCACGATGAGCGACGCCGGGGCGTCTGCCGCGGTGCACAGCGCCGAGGCCGAGGGTCTGCCCGAGGATCTGGGGCACGATCTCGGCTGGCTGATGGGTCAGGCGCAGTACGGCTACCTCGAGGCGGCCGCCTCGGCCTGCACGCAGCTGCCCGGTGGTCTACGCGCGCTTCAGGTGCTGGGCGCCGCTGTCGAGGGTGAGGGTCGCAACCAGATAGAGGTCGCGCGCAGGTTCGGCATCGACCGCACGGTCATGGTGCGTCTGGTCGACGAACTCGAGCGGGACGGGCTTGTGCTCCGTCAGCCGGATCCGGCCGATCGTCGCGCTCGCATCCTCGTCGCGACCGAACGCGGCACCCTCGTCCACACGGCCGCCCAGCAGCAGCGGCTGCTGGTTGACCAGCATGTTCTCGCCGCGCTGGAACCCGCGGAGCGCGAGGAGTTCGTCCGGCTGCTGCGCCGCATCGTGGCCCGACTCGTCGATGTGGACCCGACCCACGGCGTCGCCGCCTGCGAGATCGCCCGCCAGCAGATCGACGCCCGGAAGGGCACCGGCGGTCCAGCCGCCACCGGCTGACCAGGCGTCCACGAGAAGTCGCCGGCGCCCCGCGGCCGGTTAAGGGGCGGCCGGCGGGTGCACCTGCTCGAACGGCCATGCGTGCGGGGCGCCCGTGGTGAGGCCGGGCGGCACAGTGGGCATCGGCGGCACGGTGGGCATCGGCGGCACGGTGGTGCGGACGATCACGACGACCAGGTCGCCCGCCCGCTGGTGGCTGAGATACACCTCACCGTCGCGGTCGCCGAGGGCGTCGACCGCCCAGTCCCGTAGTCGGGTGAGCTGGCCGGGGGCGGCCTTGGCCTCCCACATCCAGATCATCGTCGGACTCCCGTCGGATACTGGCGATGTATCGGTCCACACCGATCGTCGCGCAGCTCACGGGGTCGGTCGGTGGTGGGGGTCGGGGCACGCGACCGGATCCGCGGCGTGCTCGGACGCCCGGATCCCCACGATCGCGGGCGGAACGGGCACGTCGGTCCACGTCCACGGAGTACGTCCCGGGCACAGCGTCGGCCTTTGAGTCTTGACAGATCCGCCCTTCTTGGTTGACGTGCGTGGTGCGGGTGCTAGGTTGGCACTCGGCACGTGAGAGTGCCAGCGACGACAGGCGCCTGTTCACCCGCGACGGCAGGCCGCCAGGGTCGCTCTCTCATCCAGCGTAGGAAGGGGGAGGTCGATCGTGACGACCGCCACCAAGGTTGCTATCAAGCCTCTTGAAGACCGCATCGTCGTGCAGCCGTCGGATGCCGAGCAGACCACCGCATCGGGCATCGTGATTCCGGACACGGCCAAGGAGAAGCCCCAGGAGGGGACTGTTCTCGCGGTCGGACCGGGTCGGTTCGAGGACGGCAAGCGCGTCCCGCTCGACGTGAAGGTCGGCGACGTGGTGCTCTACAGCAAGTACGGCGGTACCGAGGTCAAGTACTCGGGCGAGGAGTACCTGGTGCTCTCCGCGCGCGACGTCCTCGCGATCATCGAGAAGTAGGCCGTGCGTCGGTAGCGACGCGACGGGGGGCGCGCCCCGCTGGTGGCCGCCCGGTGTCCGCCGGGTGCACCGGCGGGGCGCGCTTCTCGTTGTGCTACCGGCAATCGATGTCGGGAGGACACCTCAGGTATGCCGAAAATTCTGACGTTCAACGAGGATGCCCGTCACGCACTCGAGGACGGCGTCAACGCGCTCGCCAACGCGGTGAAGGTGACGATCGGCCCACGCGGGCGCAACGTCGTCATCGACAAGAACTACGGCGCGCCGACGATCACCAATGACGGGGTGACGATCGCGCGCGAGGTCGAGCTGGACGACCCGTACCGCAACCTTGGCGCTCAGCTCGCCAAGGAGGTCGCCACCAAGACCAACGACGTCGCCGGTGACGGCACCACCACGGCGACCGTGCTGGCCCAGGGAATGGTCCGGTTCGGCCTCAAGCAGGTCACGGCGGGCGCCGCACCGCTGTCGCTCAAGGCTGGCATCGAGGCCGCGGTCGAGGCCGTCTCGGCGGCGCTGCTCGAGCAGGCCATCGAGGTCAGCGCGAAGGAGACCATCGCCCAGGTGGCGGCGATCTCCGCGCAGGACGTCCGGGTCGGCGAGCTGATCGCCGAGGCGATCGACAAGATCGGCAAGGACGGCGTCATCACGGTCGAGGAGAGCCAGACCCTCGGGCTCGACCTTGAGCTCACCGAGGGGATGCAGTTCGACAAGGGCTACATCTCGCCGTACTTCGTCACCGACA
Organism: Frankia sp. AgPm24; assembly: GCF_023243055.1. Lineage (NCBI taxonomy): Bacteria > Bacillati > Actinomycetota > Actinomycetes > Frankiales > Frankiaceae > Frankia > Frankia sp. AgPm24. The sequence goes on from NZ_JALKFW010000185.1 coordinate 39,579, forward strand.
CCGACTCCCAGGAAGCGGTGCTCGAGGACGCCTACGTCCTTCTCTACCCGGGCAAGATCGCGGCGCTGAACGAGATCCTGCCCCTGCTCGAGCAGGTCGTCCAGGAGCGCAAGCCGCTGCTGATCATCGCCGAGGACATCGAGGGCGAGGCGCTGTCCACCCTGGTGGTGAACACGATCCGCAAGACCTTCCAGGTCGTCGCGGTGAAGGCGCCCGGCTTCGGTGACCGCCGCAAGGCGCTGCTGCAGGACATCGCGGTGCTCACCGGTGGGCAGGTCATCGCCACCGAGGTCGGTCTGTCCCTGGACGCGGCGACCCTCGCCGATCTCGGCCAGGTCCGGCGCGTGGTCGTCGACGCGGGCAACACCATCCTCGTCGACGGCGCCGGCGACGCGGACGCGGTCGCCGAGCGCGTACGCAACCTCAAGGGCGAGATCGAGGCCAGCGAGTCCGACTGGGACCGCGAGAAGCTCCAGGAGCGGCTGGCCAAGCTCGCGGGCGGGGTCGCGGTCATCCGCGTCGGCGCCGCCACCGAGGTGGAGCTCAAGGAGAAGAAGCACCGTCTCGAGGACGCCGTCTCGGCGACCCGCGCGGCCATCGAGGAGGGCATCGTCGCCGGTGGCGGCGCCGCCCTCGTGCACGTCGCCTCGGTGCTCGACGGGGGCCTCGGTCGCACCGGTGACGAACTCGCCGGTGTGAACGTCGTGCGTTCCTCGCTCGACGCTCCGCTGTCCTGGATCGCGCGCAACGCGGGCCAGGAGGGAGCGGTCATCGTCAACAAGGTCAGGGAGCTCAAGCCCGGCCACGGCTACAACGCCGCGACCGGCGAGTACACCGACCTGATCGCGGCCGGCATCATCGACCCGGTCAAGGTCACCCGCTCGGCGGTGGCGAACGCCGCGTCGATCGCGGCGCTGCTCATCACCACCGAGAGCCTCGTCGTGGAGAAGCCGGCCAAGTCCGCGGGCGACCACGGGCACAGCCACGGCCACGGCCATGGCCACAGCCACCAGCACGGCCCCGGTTTCTGACCGGCCACGCACAACGATGCGGCCCGACCTGGGCCCCCGGCAGGGGGTTCAGGCGGGCCGCATCGCCGTTTCGGTGGGCACCGGCCGCCGGTTCCACCCTCGTCGGGTGACAACCAGTCAGGCCCTCACCCGTCCCGGGTGATCAGTGGTGGCGGGCGGGGATGTCGGCCATATCGGCTCCCGGTCCGCCCCCCACCGCTCATCGGTGCGCCGTTCAGCAGGCCGGCGCGAGCCCAGGCCGTGCCGGTACGCGGCGGGTCACCCCGCGCCGCGAACGGCCGGTGAGGATCGCCTCGCGTTCGGACTCGCTGAGACCGCCCCAGACGCCGTACGGCTCGCGTGCGGTCAGCGCGTACTCGCCGCACGCACGCACGACCGGACAGCGGGTGCAGATCGCCTTGGCCGCCGCCTCCCGTGCCGCCCTGGCTGGCCCGCGTTCGCCTTCGGGATGGAAGAACAACTCCGTACTCTCGCCCCGGCAGGCGCCGTGAAGCTGCCACTCCCACTTCTCCGCGCCGGGGCCGGGAAGTCGTCGAACATCGGTCATCGGCCTGAGCCCCCCTTTCGACCTGAGCGGCGAGCGCCGCGGCGTCACCGTAGTACCGGTCACCCTCCCGGGGATCTTGAGAATTTCACCCTGGGCCCGGCATCGGCCACCGTCGGTCCGCGACCTGTCGCGGCGTGCCTGACCGCGCGCCGCACCGTCGGGGCGTGCCGCGGCCAACGCCGAGGGGCGGAGCGGGTCGGATGGTGTTCTGCCTACCCAGGACCTTCGCCTACCCACGACCTCGGCTGGTCACACGACCTCGCGCGAGCTGTGCCGCGGTTCGCCGTCCGCCCGGCCCGGACCCTCGCCCGGTATGCCCGGCGGGCGTCACGGACTCGAGCCGCCGGCGCACGCTCGGTCAGATCGGATGGTCCGGACGCGGCGGATGGTCCGGGTGCGGCGGATGTCGCGCTGGCTCGAAAGTTCTACCGCGGACGTCCGAACGTGGGCCCCCGCTCGGGCACACCCGGGGCAGCGAGGAGGCACCCCACAGCGGGGACCGGCCACCACATCCCCGGGACGGCCGGCCACACCATGGGATGGCGGACACCGCGCGATCGCGACCGCGCGGTGGAACTCAGCGGGAGTCGGCCTCCGAGGCGGCGGACGCCTCGTAGACGCCGTCGGCGAAGCCGCGGGCGTACTCCCAGCTCACGTAGCACGAGTAGTCAGGCGCGAACGCCGGCTCGTGCACCCGGGTGCGGCCCTCGTTGAGCAGGTTGCGCAGATTGCCGGCCAGCAGCTCCCAGTCGAAGTAGTGGGGCTCAGCGCAACCCTCGCAGTCGACCACGAGCCCGCGGTACCCGCGTGGCTCGAGCAACGTGCGGAAGACGTCCAGGTCTCCCAGCTCCGCGAGGACCTCTTCCCGCTCGTGCAGGGAAAGCGGTTCGAGCAGATGGAGATCGTCTGCGGAGTCGAGGCGCGCGAGCTCAGCGGCCGGATCCTCGGGGTCACCCGCGAAGGGGTCGACAGGCTCGTCGCTCACGAGGACAACGCTACGCTTGCCCGGACTGCTAAGTGGTCCCGATTCGGAGTCTCGGCACCGTTGTGCGGCGCTTGTGAGAGGTTCGGCGGCTCGTCGTCGTCCCGAAAACCCCGTCGGCCGCGCTCATCCCACCGGTTGTGCGGGTCCCCGCGACTGGAGGTCACGGCTCTTCGCGCTGGTGGCCAGGGTCGTCCGCTCAGGGCACGACCGCCGTCGCGGGTAGCGAGGCGACACCGTGGCCCGGCCGCGATCTCGGTCACGCGGCGCCCGCCCAGTAGTGCCATCGCCCTCTACGATGGGGATGTGCCGTGACCCGACGGCCGGATGTCTCCCAGCGATGGCCGCACGCGGGCCCGGGGTCCGCGAGGCCCCGCGTTCCCGTCTCGTCCACCGGGCGATCGGGCCGGACCCCAGGCACCCGGCGGGGCCGTGGCCGTCGGGCGGTTCCGCAGCGCCGCGGCACCGGTCACTCCGGAACGGAAGGTGCCATGAACGCCCCTGTCGCCACGCACTCGTCCACGTCGGGCGCAGGCTCCGTCGAGCCCCGAGCAGACCTGCTGGGTGCCGACGCCGCCCCGGTACCACCGAAGCTCGCGATGCTCGGGCTGACCTTCGACGACGTCCTGCTGCTGCCGGCCGAGTCCGACCTGGTGCCCTCCGAGGCCGACACGTCGACCCGGCTGTCGCGTTCGATCAACCTCGCCGTCCCGCTGGTCTCCTCGGCGATGGACACGGTGACCGAGGCGCGGATGGCGATCGCCATGGCCCGCCAGGGCGGCGTCGGTGTGCTGCACCGCAACCTGTCGATCGACGAGCAGGCCCAGCAGGTCGACATGGTCAAGCGGTCCGAGTCCGGCATGATCACCGCACCGGTGACCTGCGGCCCCGAGGCCACCCTCGAGGACGCCAACGTCCTCATGGCGCGCTACCGCATCTCCGGTGTGCCGGTGACCGAGCCGGACGGCCAGCTCGTCGGCATCGTCACCAACCGTGACATCCGCTTCGAGCGTGACTACTCCCGCCGGGTCCAGGACGTGATGACCCGGATGCCGCTGATCACCGCTCCGGTCGGCGTGTCCCCCGAGGACGCGCTTGCCCTGCTGCACCGACACAAGATCGAGAAGCTGCCGATCGTCGACGACTCGGGTCGGCTGCGCGGGCTGATCACCGTCAAGGACTTCACCAAGCGTGAGCAGTACCCGAACGCCACCAAGGACGCGGACGGCCGGCTCGTCGTCGGCGCCGCGGTCGGTGTCGGGGAGGACGCCTACAAGCGGGCCCAGGTGCTCGTCGCCGCCGGTGTGGACTTCCTGATCGTCGACACCGCGCACGGGCACCAGCGGGCCGTGCCCGACATGGTCCGCCGGCTCAAGACCGATCTGCGGGCCGGTCCCGGCGGCCGTCCGCTGGACATCATCGGTGGGAACGTGGCGACCGGCGCCGGAGCCGCCGCGCTCATCGCCGCCGGCGCGGACGCGATCAAGGTCGGGGTCGGGCCCGGCTCGATCTGCACCACCCGCATCGTGTCCGGTGTCGGTGTGCCGCAGGTCACCGCGATCTACGAGGCGGCCCAGGTCGCCCGGCGCCACGGCGTGCCCGTCATCGGCGACGGTGGCCTGCAGTACTCCGGGGACATCGCCAAGGCGATCGCGGTCGGCGCCGACACGGTCATGCTCGGCAGCCTGCTCGCCGGCGTGGACGAGAGCCCGGGCGAGCTCATCTTCATCAACGGCAAGCAGTTCAAGGCATACCGGGGCATGGGCTCGCTGGCGGCGATGCGCAGCCGCGGTGTGGCGCGGTCCTACTCCAAGGACCGCTACTTCCAGGACGACGTGCTCTCCGACGACAAGCTCGTCCCCGAGGGCGTCGAGGGGCAGGTGCCCTACCGTGGCTCGCTCGCGGCCGTCGCGCACCAGCTCATCGGCGGGCTGCGCGCCGCGATGGGATACACCGGCTCGCCGACGATCCAACGCCTTCAGGACGACGCGCAGCTGATCCGGATCACCTCCGCCGGCCTGGTCGAGAGCCACCCGCACGACGTCCAGATGACCGTCGAGGCGCCGAACTACAACTCCGTGCGCTGACGAGAGCTCCTTCCCATCTCGGGTGGACGGGTGGTGCCGCGGGCGCCCCCGTCCACCGTGTTGTTTCGCGTCGTGCCGGGGCCAGGCCACCGGCTGGAGTCAGGAGACCGCAAGCGTGGCAGAGGTCGAGATCGGCATCGGTAGGAACGCCCGGGTCGCGTACGGTCTCGACGCCGTCGGCATCGTCCCGTCACGGCGCACCCGTGACCCGCGGGACGTGTCGCTGGGCTGGGAGATCGACGCCTACCGGTTCGACCTGCCGCTGGTGGCCGCGCCGGCGGACGCCATCACCTCACCCGCGTCCGCGATCGCGCTGGGCCGGCTCGGTGGGCTGGGCATCCTGCACGTCGAGGGGCTGTGGACCCGGTACGAGGCACCGGAGTCGCTGATCGCCGAGGTGACCGACCTGGGCATCACCGCGGGCCCCGCGGTGGCCAACGCCCGGCTGCGCGAGCTCTACGCCACCCCGGTCGACCCCGACCTCATCGCCCGTCGGCTGGGGGAGCTGCGGGAGGCCGGGGTGACCGTCGCCGCGGCGCTGCGACCGCAGAAGGTGCGGGCGCTGTCGGCGCATGTGCTTGCCGCCGGGGCCGATCTGCTGGTCATCCACGGCACCGCCGTCTCCGCCGAACACCAGTCGCGCCAGACCGAGCCGCTCAACCTCAAGCGGTTCATCGGCGAACTCGACCTGCCGGTGCTGGTCGGCGGATGCGCGTCGTTCTCCACGGCGCTGCATCTGATGCGGACTGGTGCCGCCGGTGTGATCGTCGGTGTCGGCTCCGGTCTCGGTGACCGGACCCACGAGACACTCGGCGTCGGCGTCCCCCTGGCGACCGCGATCGCGGACGCCGCCGGGGCGCGGATGCGCTACCTCGACGAGTCGGGCGGCCGTTACGTACATGTGATCGGCTACGGCGACCTGCGCACCGGCGGTGACGTCGCCAAGGCGGTCGCCTGCGGGGCGGACGCGGTGATGGTCGACGCGGTGCTCGCCACCGCACAGGACGCGCCCGGCCAGGGCGGCGTCTGGCCGATGAACGTGTTGTCCTCCGACCTGCCCGCCGGGAACTGGTCCCCGGTGGCGGGTACGGCGACCCTGGAGGAGATCGTGCACGGCATCGGCGCCCCCGTGGGCGCGACCGCGGGCAGCCTCGCCGGAGGCCTGCGGGCAGCCATGGCCACGACGGGATACGCCACCCTCAAGGAGTTCCAGAAGGCCGAGATCATGGTCACTGCCGGCCGGCCCTGACACCCGGTCGAATCCGGTGGGGTGCGGGCATGGCACCCTGGGGTCGTCCGTCTCCGGCACGAAGGACGACCGATGCGCCTCGACGAGCATGGCCGCTGGGTCAGTGACGACGGCGCCTACGTCTGGGACGAGGCCGCCCAGACCTGGCAGTCGGTATCCACCGCACCACCAGTCGGCCCCGCCGTGGCGCCGTCCTGGTCGGGCACGAGCGCGCCCTCGGCGCCGTCGGCCCACGCCGGCGCTCCGACCTCGGGTGGGTCAGCCGGCGCCCCGGGGGCGGCCTCCGGCACGGGTACGTCCCGTGCCGGTGCGTCCGGTTCGGGCCCGGTCGAGGCAACCGCCACGGGCGCGCTGCCGGCCTACGGCAGCGCGACCCAGTTCGGCCGTTGGTCCCTGACCCGTGAACACGCCCTCACGACGGAGCAGCCGCAGACCGGCGGCCAGACCCGGCCCGGTGACCAGACCCGGATGAGCGACCAGCCCCGGACCGCCGGGCCGATGGCACCGGGCGGGCTCGCGGCCGCCGGCGGCCTGGCCACGACCGGTGGGCTGGGAATGCCCGCCGGTCCGGGTGCGCCGGGCGGGCTGGGTGCCTCTGGTGGGCCAGCGGGCTCGGGCCGGGGCACGGATGCGGCCGGTGGGCCGGGGGCGTCAGCGGGTCCCGGTGCGGTCGGTGGTCTGGGCGCGACGGGCGCTCCGGGTGCGGCAGACGCTCCGGGGACGACCGGCGGGCTGGGCCCGACCGGCGGGCTGGGGGTGGCCGGTGGGCCGCTGGGCGACATCGGGTCGACCGGTCCGGTGGGACGGGCCGGTAACCGGCCGGCCGGTCCCTGGAACGCCGACAGCGAGCAGACCGGTGAGATCCGTCGTGTCGGTGGCGCCGCCACGCACACCGGCGCGACACCGCTGCGCGCCGCGGGCGTCGCGCACTGGGATGACGACCTCGACGACGACCTCGACGACGACTCCCACCTCCCGCCTGGCCGCGACGAGGAGGAGGGACGATCCGGCTGGGCGCCGTCGCGGGGGCGCGCGGACGGGCGGGTGCCCGGGGGAACCCCGCCGGCGCGCCCCGGGGCCGTCGGCCCGGAGACGGGGATCGGGGGCCGACTGTCCGCGTTGACGCGGCAGGCCCGTCAGCGACCCATCGTGCTGATCGTCGCCACCGTGGCGCTGGTCTGCCTGGGTCTCACCCTGGTCGGTTACCTTGCGCTGGGCGGCGGCGACTCGGGTACCGGGCAGACCGCGGGCGCCACGACATCCGGGCACGCCCAGTACGACAAGGACGTTCGAAACGCCTACCTCGGATCCTGCCTGGACGTCAGCAACGGAAACGAGAGCTACTGCACCTGCACGCTGGACAAGCTGGAGGCCACGTACACCCAGGAGGAGTACCGGCGATTCAGCGCGAGCGTGCAGTCCGAGTCGTCGCAGCGGATCGTGCGGGAGATCTATGCCGCCTGCCGAGACAAGCGATGACGGACTCCCGTGTAAAATCGTTCGACAACATCGTTGGCACAATTTTTTGCCGCACCAGCCGGTTCCTGACGAGGCGCCGGCACGCTTTTTTCGATCTTCTTGCTGACCTGGGGGGCAGGAGATGCCGCCCGATGATCATGTATCGCACCGTCTCACAACGCACCGCGGCTTTCGCGCGTGACCGCGGCCTCATGGCCGCCGCCGGGTCGCCCGGCGCGGCGCGGCAGGTGATCGTCCGGTGACGACGTCTGACGCCGACCTCAACCGGCCCGCCCCGGTCCGTCGTGGCGACGACTTCTTCGCGGTCGAGCGGGTCGGCGAGCCCGAACCGGCGCCCGCGGCATCCCACTGGGAGCCGGCGCTGTGGCCAGCGGCCCCGACGCCTCCTGTCGAGCCCGCCGCCGGTCCGATGTCCGCCGGCGCCGGCGCCGTCTCCGCTGGTCAGGTGTCCGCTGGTCCGGTTCCCTCGGGGACGGTGTCGGGCGGGGCGCGTCGGCACGCGGACCCGTTCGATGTCACCAGCACCTGGGACGGGGCGACCGCCGCCTCCGCGTCGGGTATCTCGGTCGCACCGCCCACCGCCGACCCACCCAGGTCCGTCCCGGCGGTGTCCTATCTGCCGTCCGTCTCGCCGACCGGGCCAGACCCCACCACCCGGGTGGGTGCGCCGAGCGGCCACGGGGAGAACGGCTTCGACCACCGCCCGGAGAGCATCCGCCCGGAGAGCATCCGCCCGAGGAACATCCGTGCGGAGAGCACCCGGTTGGACGACACGTCGGGTCCGGCCACGGCCCGTGCGGTCGAGGCGGAGCCGGGGCAACGGCCGCGGTACTCGTCGCCCGCGCCGCCGCCGGTCGCGAGGTCCGGTTCCGATTCCGCGTACTCCGACCCGTTCACCGGTGGTTTCCCGATCTCGGCCCGTCCGGTGCCGGCGACCGGCCGCGGCGGACCCGGCGGACAGCTCCCGGCGTCCCCGCAGGTTTCCGCCTCGCCGCCGGTGGCCACGGCGGCACCCGTGCAGGCGCCCGCCTCGACGCGCGCGGGTGCGTCGGGGGCGTCCCAGCAGGCACCGCACCCGAGTGGCGGTCGTGAGGGCGCGGCCATCCGGCGCCGCGCCGATCCGTGGAACGGCCACAGCGCCCCACGTCTGCGCCCGCTTCCCAACGGCGATGCCGCGGCCCGGGCAGCGGGCGGCGCGCTGGACGAGCCGCCGCCGGCCTACCCGTCCACGCCGCCCCGAGGCTTCGGTCCGGACAGCTACTCGGCACCCGAGTACTCGGCGCCCGAGGTGTCCCGCGGGAGCGGCGCCAGGGCCTGGCGCACCGCCGATCCCCTGGGGCCTGGCGCACCGGCCGCACCTGTGGAGCCCTTGATGGCGCCGCGCGGCCGGGCCCGTCAGCCTGGTCCCGATGACTCCGGCTGGCGTAATCCGCTCGCCGACACGGGCAGCTTCGTACGTCCGCTGCCGCCGTCCGGCGCGCCCGCGCCTGCCTCGGAACGGATGGATCCGCTGTCCGGGCCGCTACCCGGGCTGCCCGCACGGCCCGGGGGAAGCACGCTCGGCCCAGGTGCCTCCGCTCTGAGTCCCGGCGGCCAGGTGAGTCCGGGCGGCCAGGTGAGTCCGGGCGGGCGGATGCCGGGCCGGGGTGGAGCCGACGCTGGTGGCGCGCGGGTGTCACCGGAGCGTGGTGGCTCGTCGCCGCGGCGGGTCGAGGAGACGATGACGTCGGTCCGGCCGCTCTACCGGCCCGGTGGCGCGGCGCCGGGCGCGCCCGCCCCGTCAGCGGCGCCGGTCGCCACCGGGTCGGCCCCGGCCGCGAGACGGTCCGCGCCGGTCAGCAGCCCTGCTCGGCCCGCGGCGATGCCCGACCCGGGACGTTCCGGACGTCCCGGTGCCACACCCGTCCCGTCCCGACCCGGCCGTCGACCCGAGACGCCGGCCGAGATGACCTCGCTCGTTCCCCGCCGCGCGGGTGGCGGCGGGCGGAGCCGGCCAGGTGCGGGGGAGACTCCCGGCGAGGACGACAGCGGCTGGCAGCCGTCCAGGTCGGTGCGCAAACCCAGCGGACGCAGCGTTCCGGCGGATCGCCGCCGCACCCCGAACCCGATCACGGACACGAACAGCCTGCAGCCGGTCGCCTCCGGTGGTGGGCCGGCCGGAGAGCGACCGGAGGACCGGACGGGGGCGCCCGAGCGGACCGGTGGACGTGGTCGGGCCGACACCGGCGAACGCAGGCGGCGGGCCACCGGGCCGGGCCGGGCGCTGACCGGCACCGGCGGGCATCGCGCCGCTCGGGTGGCCGGCGACACCACCGGTGCGCACACCGGACCCAGGCGGCGGGCCGGTCGGGACGCCACCTCGTCCACGCTGCTCGAACCGGCCGATCAGGTGCGGGCCGCCGCGGACGACCTCGACGACGACCTGGCGCCCCAGGACCGGCTGGCCTGGCTGCGCCAGGGCTGGATCGGGCCGTTGGCCGTCGCCCTGGTCGTCTCGCTGCTCGCCGTCGGCGGCTATGTCGTGCTGCGTGGCGACCAGAACGACGCGACGCCGACCGCGACCGCGGACAGCAGCACCGCCCCGGTCATCCCCACCAATCCCGACGCGCTGGTCGGCAAGGCGATGATTGACGGGGCGTGGCAGTGCCGGCTGGTGACGGCGATGGCTCCTGAGCTGAAGCTGTCCAGCGAGGTGGTCGGGACGCTCGTCGTCGAACGGACGGCCGGTGGCTACCAGTGGGCCGGGCAGGCCGGCCAGTACACGATTACGGCGGTGTCGGGCAACGACGGCGCCAACGTGATCGGCGATGTCAGGTTCACCAGCGGGCCGCTCAAGGATCTGACCGCCACCCACATCGCCAAGCCCGGCGGCGGAATCCGCGGGAAGGCGCAGGGCACCCTGGATCTCAAGGCGAGCGGTTCGGCGCCGCACCGATTCTGCGGCGTGAACTGAGCACATTCGATCCCCTGCTGACGGTAGGCAGTCCCGGCGGTATGTCGGTTACATCCGATTAGGGGGATCGGGTCGGTCGCGGTGGCACCGGACCCGGTTGTCGGGTTTAAACCGGGGTGGGGCAGGATCGGTCCATGCTCAGCTCAGACGGTGGGACGAATGGCGATTGCGGCTCGGCCGCGCGGACGCGGACGGACGCGGTCGGCGGGATGCCCGCCGGGCCGCCGCGGGTGCCCGACGCCCCGTCCCTCGACCGACGCCGGCTGCTGCGCTGGGCCGGGACCGCGGCCGTCGCCGCGCCGGCCGCGGGGCTGCTGGCGGCCTGCGGCGGGTCATCGTCGGGTGCCAGCGCGGCCCGCAAGGTGCGCATCGGCTACGTGCTGCCCCGCACCGGCACCCTGGACGCCTACAGCGCTGTCGACTCCTTCATCGTCACACGGATGCGCAGGCTGCTCACCGACGGCATCAAGGTGGGCGGCCGTACCTACCCGGTGGAGATCCTCGTCCGTGACTCCCAGTCGGACCGGCACCGGGCTGGTATCGCGACCACCGACCTGATCTACAAGGACCACGTGGATCTGGTTCTGGCCGGCGGCACCTCCGACACGGCCATTCCGGTCGCAGACCAGTGCGAGATCAACCAGGTGCCGTGCATCTCCAGCGTCGCGCCGTGGCAGTCATGGTGGAACGGCCGTGGCGGCAATGTCGACATGCCCTTCCACTGGACGTACCACTTTTACACCGGCCTGGAGGACATCGTCTCCGCCTATGTGGCGATGTGGCGGCAGCTGGGAATCACCAAGGTGGGCCTGATCTACACCGCTGACGATGACGGTGGTGCCTTCGCCAACCAGGACTTCGGCATTCCGTCGGTCCAGAACTTCGGCTTTCGGGTGACCTCGCCCCGGGAGGGCTTCGACACCGGAACGACGGACTTCGGGGCGTATGCGTCGGCGTTCGACTCCGCGGGAGTCGAGGCGGTCGTCGGTGTCATGCCGACCGCGGACTTCGACGCCTTCCAGCGCACGATCCGCAACGGTACCTTCACCCCCAAGGCGATGACCTTCTCGAAGGCCCTCGACTTCCAGGAGGACGTGCGGACCTTCGGGTCCAACGGCGACGGGCTCACCACCGAGATCGGCTGGTCGCCGTCGCATCCCTACCGCAGCTCGCTGGACAACCGGGCCGCCAAGGACCTGGCGACCGACTTCATCAGCAGCACGGGCCGGGTCTGGACGCCGGTGCTCGGCTTCGTCAACGCGCTGTTCGAGGTGGCGGTCAAGGCACTGGGCGGAGCCGAGTCGCTGGAGCGGGAGGCCATCGTCGCGGCGATCCGCGAGGTGGACGCCCAGACGATCGTCGGTCCGGTGGCCTTCGGGTCCCAGCCGAACGTGCCCAAGAACGTCGCGCAGGTCGCCGCCGTCGGCGGCCAGTGGGTGCAGGCCGACAACGACCTGAAACTGCAGATCGTGAACAACAGCGGCAACAGCCGCGTCCCCACCGACGGTCAGCTGCGCCAGCTACCGGCCGGCACCGCCTGATCGGACCCGGCCCGCGACACCGGTGTGAAGCCCGGCCGGGCTCGCCGGGCTCGCCGGGGACCCGGCCGGGGCGAGCTTCGGCTCCCCGGCCGGGTGGGCCCCGTCAGGCCCGGGCGGCGGCCCTGGACATCGTGTGTTCCACCACCGCGATCAGCGCGCTCTTGGTCGAGTCCCGGTTGCGGGCATCGCAGGTGATGATCGGAACGTTCGGGTTGATCTGCAACGCCTCGCGGACGTCCTCGATGGAGTGGCGCAGAATGCCGTCGAAGCAGTTGACGCCGATGACGAACGGCAGCTGGCGCTGCTCGAAGTAGTCGACGGCGGCGAAGCAGTCGGCCAGCCGGCGGGTGTCGGCGAGCACGATCGCGCCGCGCACGATGTCGTCCCACATGAACCAGAAGCGGTACTGCCCGGGCGTCCCGAACAGGTAGAGGATCAGGTCCTCGTCGAGGGAGACACGGCCGAAGTCCATCGCGACCGTGGTCGTGGTCTTGTCCGACAGGTGGGTCAGGTCGTCGACGTGCGCACCGGCCTCGGTCATCACGGCCTCGGTGCGCAGCGGAACAATCTCCGACACCGAGCCCACGAACGTGGTCTTCCCGGCGCCGAAGCCGCCCGCGACCACGATCTTCACCGAGGTCGTGGCGACGGAGGAGTTCACCCTCCTGTTGTCAGAGCTTTCGAAGGCCACTGAGAACCCTTTCGAGCAGCGCGAGATCCGGTGCCTCGTCGCGGTCAGGCTGCTGGTAGACGCGGACGATGCGTTCGTCCGCCATGTCGCCGACCAGCACCCGGGCGACCCCGAGCGGGACTCGGAGGCCGGCGGCGATCTCCGCGATCGATCGCACCTGCCGGCACATGGCGGCGATGGACTGTTGCTCGAGGTTGAGGCCGATGATCCGTTCCTCGCCCTGCGGGGTCGTGATGACCAGCGCCTCAATGGCGAGTTCGTAGCGCGACCGTGTGCGCCCACCGGTCATCGCATAGGGCCGGACCACCGGACCGGGCGCATTGTCGGGATCGATACTCACCCTGACTCCCCGTGAGACCGTTCGTTCACCGCGGAAGCGTTCCCTGTAGCTCGGCGCGCAGAGCCGGGGTCAGGACATCCCGGGCCCGGCTGACCAGCAGGGCCATCTCGTAGCCGACGAGGCCGATGTCGCAGGACGGTGCGGCGAGCACCGCCATGCTCGCGCCATCGCTGATCGCCATGATGAACAGGAACCCGTGTTCCATCTCCACGACCGTCTGCGTCACCGCCCCGGCCTCGAAGACCCGGGCGGCGCCCTGGGTGAGACTGACCAGTCCCGAGGCGACCGCGGCGAGCTGGTCGGCCCGGTCCCGGGGGAAACCGTCCGAGACGGCCAACAGCAGGCCGTCCGCGGACACCACCACGGTGTGGGCAACCCCGGGTACACGGTCGACAAAGTTGTTGATCAGCCAGTTGAGGTTCTGGGCATCAGAACTCACGGGTGTCACCGTTCCTCCTGCGCGTCACGACGGGGATTGCTCGTGGTGTCGACTCCGACATCACGTCCTTGCCGTACGCCCTGGTAGAAGCTGGCCAACCGGCCACCGACAGCTTCGGGGGACCGGGACGCGGTCTCGGCGGGACGCCGGCTTGGCGCGGGTTCGGCGCTGCCGGGCACGAGATGGGTCATGGGGACTCGCACCGGTAGGCCCGAGCTCGTCAGGCCACCGGAGACCGGTCGGCGGGACGCCTCGGCTGCCTGCCAACCGGCGTCGCCGGGAGAGCTCCAGCCCTCCCGGCTCGCTGGCTGCGTCGGCTGGGCTCCCAACGGCTGGGCTCCCAACGGCTGGGGACCTGACGGCGGTCCACCTGCCTGGTAGGCCGCAGAGGCCGCCGCGGGCTGCGGAGAGGTCTGGGGGGCCCGGGCGGGCATGGGCGGGGCTGACTCCACCACGGGATCACCGGCCGGTGTCGCCCGGGACCCGGACAGCGGGTCGTGGCCCGGACGCAGCGGCACGCGGTGCCCGAAGGCGCCGCCGATGCCCGGACGTCCGGCTGGCCGCACCCCAGGAGCACCCGGTGCGCCGGACTCCTGGGCCTCGAGCCGAGGACGCAGCGGCGGTGCCGGTGCAGCCGCTGCGGCGGCCTGTGCCGACGCGGGAGCGCCGCGTCCGTTGGTGCCCTGCGCCCCGGTCGACGTCGGGGTACGGCGCTGGAACCAGGCCGACACCGAATCGAAGATCGGCGACGTCTCGGCGTCATCGGTCTCGGCCGCGTCCGCCTCCGCTTCCGCGGTGTCCGGCTCCGGCGCTGACCGAGCGGCCTGCCGCCCGGCCTGAGCGGCCTGAGTCGACGAGGCCGGCTGTGCCGGGGTGGCCGGCCTCGTCGGTCCGGTCGTCGGTCCGGTCGTGGGTCCGGTCGTGGGTCCGGTCGGGGTGGCCGGCGCTGCCGGCTGCTCGTCCGCGGGGACGACGCGCTGCGGGCCGGTCCGTGGGCCGGTCTGCGGGCCGGTCTGCGGTTCGGACCGGGGCCCGATCTGGAGTCCGGTCTGGGGTCCGGTCCGGGATTCGGAGGGCCGCTCGATCCGGTCGCGGCCGCGCGGGCCGGTGGGTGCCTCGCCGTCGGGCGCTGCCGGGCCCCTGGCGGAGGGTGGGCCGGTGGGCCCCGGCGTCACCGAGATCCCCCCCGGGCGCTCCCGCACCGGCAGGGGCGCCGGCTCGCTTGGTGCGACCTGCGGCTTCTCCGGCCTGGGCTGGGTCGACCAGCGGCTGTCCGGGAACGAGATCTGGCTGGTCGGCTCACCCGTGGCCGGCTCCCGGCGGGGGAGCCCACGGCGTCCGATCGACTCGGTGTCGGGGTTGAGGCCGTCCGGTGCGCGCCGACCGCTCGGCTCACCGCGGTCGCTCGGCCCGCGGTCGTCGCCGGGCGGGGTGGCCTGTGGCCCGGTCGGACCGCCACCGCCCGGCGTGGGCCCGGTGGGTCCGGTGGGGTGGGCCGGGCCGGTGGCGCGGTTGCGGGGGTCGTCCGTGGACCGTCCGCGGACCGGCAGGTTCTCCCCGTCAGGGCCGAACCTGTCGAGCCCGAGGCCCGGCCGGGTGGGCAGGGGGACCGGGCCGGTGCGGTCGGTGCCCAGCGGTGTCGCCATCGGCCCGGTGAGCGGGAAGGGTCCGGTGCTGGGGAGTCGCTGCGTGCTGCTGGAGTCCTCGAACAGGCTTCCCGGCGCGGCGGGGGAGCTGCCGGCCAGGGTGTGGTGCCCGTTGCTGGAGCCGTTGGCGGAACCGCCGGCCGCGGCCGGCAGGGCGGGAGTGGGTCCGGTGCGCCCGGCCGGCTCGGTACCGATGGCCGGGCGTGCGGCGCTGTCGGCGGCGGGCAGGGCTGGGGACGCGGTGGCGGTCGGCCGGTTGATGGCCGGCACGCGGCCGGCGCCGCCGGCGCTGTCGCCGGTGACCAGGCGGGCGGGCAGTCGCACGACCGCGGTGATCCCGCCGGAGGAGGACTCACGCAGCTGCACGCGGATGCCGTGCCGGCTGGCCAGCCGTCCGACGGCGAACAGACCCATGGTGCGGGAGACGGACACGTCCACGACCGGCGGGTTCGCCAGCCGCTCGTTGACCCGCTCGAGCTCCTTGGCGGGCATGCCGATGCCCTGGTCCTCGATCTCGATCATCGCGCCGGCGCCGGGGCCGAGTGAATGACTCGTCACCCGCACGTCGGTCACCGGCGGCGAATAGGACGTGGCGTTCTCCAGCAGCTCCGCGACCAGGTGGACGACGTCGCTGACACCGTTTCCGGCGATGGACACCGGGGCGGCGGTGGTCTGCTTGACCCGGGTGTACTGCTCCACCTCGGAAATGGCCGCCAGGACCACTTCGTTGAGTGGGACGGGATGGGTCCAGCGTCGTGCGGTGTCGGTTCCGGCGAGAACCAACAGGCTCTCGTTGTTCCGCCGCATTCGGGTGGCGAGGTGGTCGAGTTTGAACAGGTTCGACAGCTGGTCGGGGTCCTGTTCGCGGTTTTCCAGATCGTCGATCAGGCGAAGCTGGCGTTCCACCAGGCCCTGGCTTCGCCGGGACAGGTTCACGAACATGGCGTTCACGTTGTTTCGCAGCGACGCCTGTTCGGAGGCCAGCCGGACCGCCTCGCGGTGGACCTCGTCGAAGGCCCGGGCGACGTCACCGACCTCCTCGTCGGTGGTGATACCGACGGGTTCGATCGCGTCGTCGAAGTGCTGGTCGGTGGAGTCCCGCAGCCGGCGGACGGCCTCGGGCAGTCGACGGTCGGCGACATCCAGCGCCGCGGTGCGCAGTGCCAGCAGCGGGCGCACCAGCGACCGTGCCACGATCAGCGCGGCCAGCAGGGCGGTGGCCAGGATGAGCACGACCAGCAGACCGGACAGCAGGGCCCGGCGCTGGATGTCGCTGCGCAGCGAGTCGACCCGCTCGTCGGCGACGTCGAGCATCTTGCCGGTCGCATCGATCCCGATGTCGATGGTCTCTTTCGTGGAGCGGTTCCAGATTTCCGTGGAGATGTCGAGCCGCTGACCGATCGAGGCGTTGAGGATCTTCTCGATGATGTTGTCGGTGTTCTTGATGTCGCCGCTGAAGTCCGCGTCGACCGTCGGCCGGTAGAGAGCGAGCAGCGCGGGATTCTGCAGGTCCTCGATCACGGACTGGTCGCGACCGCGCTGGGTCTCGGCGGACAGGAACTCGCGGAAGTCGGACTCGAGGAAGGGTGTGCCCCGGCCCTCGATCAGACGCAGGATGAGCGCCTGTTGTTCGGCGAGGAGTTCGGTCGCCGAGAGCTGGTAGAACGCCGCGCTGACGGCGTCGTCCAGCTGCTGGTCGTCATTTCCCTGCGGGATGAGTCGAACCAGCTCGAGCAGCGAGTCGATGATGGGAGCGAACGCCGTGCCGACCGCGCGGGCGTCGACGAGCCGCTGGATGGCCTGCCGCTTGGCGGGCAGCGTGCTCATCCGGTCACGCACGTCGTCGAGTGCGGAACGGACTGAGGAACCGAACGAGTCGTGCCGCTTGTCCGCCACCGCGGTGTATGCCCGATAGGCATCGTTGACCGCTGACTGGCGAGCCGGGATGGGGTCCGTGTTGCGGGATCCGATCGGGCCGCTGGCGACGAAGCCGGTGCTGTACGTCCGCTCCAGCTGCAACGTCTGGACGAGGGTGACCGCGGACTTGCTGATCCGGGTGAGGTCGGAGATCCGGTTGACATCGCGGGTGTTGGTCAGCACGGAGCCGGCCGCGATCGAGGAGTAGACCAGAATCGCGACGACCGGAACGATCAGGACCGCGATCAGTTTCGTGCGGACTCGCCAGTTGGTGGGGGTGGCGACCGCATGGCGAAGCCGGCTCAGGCCAGACCCCCCCGGTCCTCTGGGCGCCGACGGATGATCGTCACGCTGCGTAGCAGCGCCGTCCTCGTTGTCCACGGGCAAACCCTGGGCCGAGGTCGGCTCCGAGTCTGCGGCGATGCCCGTGCTACTGGCCATCGGTTGTCTGCGCACGTACCTTCGCAACCTCTCCGCCGGCCCCCCGGAACACATCGTGCCGGAGGGCTCGGTATCGGGCCCGGATGTCCCTTGTCAAGCACCATAGCGGTACGAAGTCGGCATCCGAAAGGTGCCTACCGTAAGCCCGTTCGTGGCCAGGTGTCCGTTGTAACCGGAGTGCGCGCCGTGACCGTCCGGGTAACCCGGCACGCGACGCAACAACGTACGCCATCGGGCGGCGTGGCTTGTACGGGACAGAGCGGGGGTACGCGCAAAATCCGGCATCTCAGGCATCTACGACACTGACTCTTCTGATGTTCGGGCTTGCCCGCCCAGCATTGCACCTTTGGGGTATTGGCACCCCCGGGCGGGTTGGTGCGCCGACGGGGTGCGCCTCGGGGCCCCGCCGACGGGGGCCCGGCGGTCCCGGGCCGGCCACGGGAGGTCCGTCCACCGGTGCACGCGCCCTCGCTCCGCCCGAAGGTGGGCGCGGATCCGTAGGCTGGCGCGGTGAGCGAGATACGACCCGGCGACCCCGGCCACGCTGTGAGATCGCAGGATGACCACGCGGTGGCGAGCCGGTCGGCCAGCCCCGGGGCGGCACCCGTGCGGGCCGGCGCCGGGCACGCGGGCAACGACACCGTCCTGGTTCTTGACTTCGGCGCGCAGTACGCGCAGCTGATCGCCCGGCGGGTGCGGGAGTGCCACGTGTACTCCGAGATCGTGCCCTGGGACCTGCCGGTCGAGGATCTTCTTGCGCGCAGACCGTCCGCACTCATCCTTTCTGGTGGGCCGCGCTCGGTGTACTCACCCGGCGCACCCCGGGTTGATCCCGCGTTGTTCGAGACCGGTCTGCCGATCCTCGGTATCTGTTACGGCCACCAGGTGATGGCCCAGGCGCTGGACGGGGTGGTGGACCGGACCGGAACGGCCGAGTACGGAGCGACCCGCCTGCGGGTGTCCGAGCCCGGTGTCCTGTTCGACGGGCTGCCGACCGACCAGCAGGTGTGGATGTCCCACGGTGACTCGGTCTCCCAGGCCCCACCGGGCTTCCTGGTGACCGCGTCCACCCCGTCGACGCCGGTGGCCGCGTTCGAGGACCGTCAGCGGCGGCTGTACGGGGTGCAGTTCCACCCGGAGGTGCTGCACAGCGAGCGTGGCCTGGACGTGCTGCGGCACTTCCTGCTGGCCGGCGCCGGGTGTCGACCGACCTGGACGATGGTCAACATCGTCGACGAGGCGGTCGCCGCGGTGCGCGCGCAGGTGGGCAGCGGCCGGCTGATCTGCGGGCTCTCCGGCGGTGTCGACTCGGCGGTGGCCGCGGCCCTCGTTCACCGGGCGGTCGGCGACGCGCTGACCTGTGTGTTCGTCGACCACGGTCTGTTGCGTGAGGGCGAGGCCGAGCAGGTCGAGCGGGAGTTCGTCGCCTCCACCGGTGTCGAACTCGTCCACGTGAAGGCGGCCGACCGGTTCGCCGGCGCGCTCGCCGGGGTCAGCGAACCCGAGCAGAAGCGGAAGATCATCGGACGGGAGTTCATCCGGGTCTTCGAGGAGGCGGCCCGCGAACTCGAGGCCCGCGCCGAGGCCGAGGGCGCGACGATTGACCATCTGGTGCAGGGCACGCTGTACCCCGACGTGATCGAGTCCGGTTCCGCCACCGCGGCCAAGATCAAGTCCCATCACAATGTCGGCGGTCTGCCGGACGATCTGCAGTTCGGCCTGATCGAGCCGCTGCGTTCGCTGTTCAAGGACGAGGTGCGCCGCCTGGGTGAGGAACTCGGCCTGCCCGAGGAGATCGTCTGGCGTCAGCCGTTCCCCGGGCCCGGGCTCGCCGTGCGCATCATCGGCGAGGTCACCCCCGAGCGCCTCGACGTCGTGCGCGCCGCCGACGCGGTGGTCCGCGACGAGATCCGCCGCGCCGGGCTCGACCGGGAGATCTGGCAGGTCTTCGCGGTCCTGCTCGCCGATGTGCGCTCCGTCGGAGTGCAGGGCGACGAGCGCACCTACGGCCATCCGATCGTCCTGCGCGCCGTGACCAGCGAGGACGCCATGACCGCAGACTGGGCCCGGCTGCCGTACAACCTGCTCGAGCGGATCTCCAATCGGATCGTCAACGAGGTTCCCCAGGTCAACCGGGTGGTCTACGACATCACGTCGAAGCCGCCGGGGACCATCGAGTGGGAGTGAGCCGGCCGTCCGCCGGGGTCGGGGTCGCGTTTGACGTCCCGGCCCCCGGCGGGCACCCTTGAGGTGTGACCCTGCACCAGATGGCCATTACGTAGGCGCGCACCCGCATCCCGGGCTCGCGCGCCCTGCCCTTCCGTCGTTGCGGCGGAAGGGTTTTTTGTTGCCGCGGCCACGGTGAGGTGGTCGCATCGCCATTGGAGAGGCCGCCATGACCGCACCCGCCACCGACGACGAACCGGCATCCACCCCGACGTCCACCGTGTCCGCCCGGCGTGATCCGCCCGCGGGGGTGTCCCTGCCCGCGATCGAGTCCGCGGCGCGGGTCCTGAGTGACGTCGTGCGGCGGACCCGGGTGGTGCGTGCCGGTGGTCTGGACGCCACGCTCGGCCTGCCGGTCTGGCTCAAGTGCGAGCACGAGCAGCACACCGGTTCGTTCAAGCTGCGCGGCGCCTACCACCGGGTGGCGTGCGCCGATCCGGACGAGCGCGCTCGCGGGGTCGTCGCGGCCAGCGCCGGCAACCACGCCCAGGGCGTGGCGTACGCGGCGGCGGCCTTCGGTGTCCCCGCGACGATCTTCGTGCCGGCCGGCGCCAACCCGGTCAAGATCGCCCGGACGAGAGGCCTCGGCGCCCGGGTCGAACAGGTACCCGGTGGGGTGGAGGCCGCTCTGGCCGCCGCCGCGGAGTTCGCCGCCGCGGGCGGCCGGCTGCTGGTGCATCCCTTCGACGATCCCGCGGTGATCGCAGGGCAGGGCACGATCGGTCTGGAACTGCTCGACCAGGTGCCGGACCTGCGCACGGTCGTGGTCGGGGTGGGCGGTGGCGGGCTTCTCAGCGGGATCGCGGTGGCCCTGCGGGCGCGACGGCCCGAGGTGCGGGTCATCGGCGTCCAGTCGGTGCTGTCGCCCGCCTTCGCCGCGGCCCTGCGCCAGCCCACGTCCAGGGTGGACGTGCCAGCCGTGGACGTGCCAGCCGTGGACGTGCCGGTGCTGGACGTGCCGGTGCTGGGACGGTCCTGCCGGCGACCGACCCTGCCGCGTTCGCCGGCGTCGGCCATGGGGCGGCGCACGATCGCCGATGGCATGGCGGTACGCGAGCCGGGACGCCTGACCCTGGCGCTGGCCCGATCACTGGTGGACGACGTGGTCACCGTCGACGAGGCGGCCTTCTGGTCGGCGATGGTGTGGCTGCGCCGGTCCGGCCTGGTGGTCGAGCCCGCGGGGGCGGCGCCGCTCGCGGCCCTGCTGCGCCACGGCGGGCTGGCCCGGGGATCGACGGTGGCCGTCCTGTCCGGTGGCAACATCGACCCGGCCGTGGATGCCCGGGTGCGGGCCCTGGCCGGGTCGGCGCAGGTGCCTTCGGCAGACCCGGTCGAGGGTGACCTGGTGCCCGGTGACCTGGTGTCCGGCGACCTCGTGCCGAGCGATCCGGTGTCCAGCGATCCGGTCAGGACCACGGGTGTGGCCAGCCCACCGGGTATGGCCGGATCGCGGTGCCCATAGGGTGGCCACAGGGGTCGGTTCGCCCGCCGACTGGTTCGATGTCGAACGTATGATCGAGGTTGTATGAGCGCACTGTTCGGTGAGTCCTCCGGCGCCGTCGGTGGCGTGCCCTACGACTTGTTCGGTCCGGCCGTCCTGGCCCCCGTGGCAGGAGACGGTTCCGGCGGTTTCGGCGGCCCTGATGCCGCGCCCCGGCTCGACGCGGAGGGCCTGCTCGACGGGCTCAATCCCCAGCAGCGTGCCGCGGTGGTGCACATCGGCGCGCCGCTGCTGGTGGTCGCGGGTGCGGGGTCGGGCAAGACACGGGTACTCGCCCATCGCATCGCCTATCTGCTGGCGGCGCGCGATGTGCGGCCGGGGGAGATCCTCGCGATCACCTTCACGAACAAGGCCGCCGCCGAGATGCGCGAGCGGGTCGGCGCGCTCGTCGGCCCGCGGGCCCGGGCGATGTGGGTCAGCACGTTCCACTCGGCCTGCGTGCGCATCCTGCGTTCGGAGGCGAAGCGGCTCGGGTTCGCCTCGTCGTTCTCCATCTACGACGCCGCCGACGCCCAGCGCCTGATCGCCCTCGTCACCCGGGATCTCGACCTGGACCCCAAGCGGCATCCCGCCCGGGGCCTCGCCGCGCAGATCAGCAACCTGAAGAACGAGCTGGTCGACTGGGAGCGGGCCCGCGACCGGGCCTCGAGTCACCTCGAGCGCACCGTCGCCGAGGTGTATGCCGCCTATCAGCAGCGTCTCGTGCAGGCCAACGCGCTCGACTTCGACGACCTGATCATGATGACGGTGAACCTGCTGCAGGCGTTCCCCGACGTCGCCGAGCACTATCGCCGCCGCTTCCGACACATCCTGGTGGACGAGTACCAGGACACCAACCACGCGCAGTACGTGCTGATCCGCGAGCTCGTCGGCCAGCCGGCCCACGACGCGGACTCGGCCGCCGCTGACACCGGCGCCGTGGTGGCCGCCGCGGGTGCCGACGACCCGGCCGGCACGTCGTCCGCCCTCGACACGGTCACCTGGCCTTCGGGTGCGGTGCCGCCGGGCGAGCTGTGCGTGGTCGGGGACGCTGACCAGTCGATCTACGCGTTCCGGGGCGCGAACATCCGCAACATCGTGGAGTTCGAGGAGGATTTCCCGGCCGCCGCGGTGATCCTGCTGGAGCAGAACTACCGGTCGACCCAGACCATTCTGTCCGCAGCGAATGCGGTGATCGCCCGTAACAACCAGCGCAAGGACAAGCGGCTGTGGTCCGATGCGGGCGACGGCGAGAAGATTGTCGGTTTCGTCGCCGACAACGAGCATGACGAGGCGGCTTTTGTCGCTGAGGAGGTCGACCGCCTTACCGATGCCGGGCTCGCCCGGCCGGCGGATGTCGCGGTCTTCTACCGGACGAACGCGCAGAGCCGGGTGTTCGAGGAGATCTTCGTCCGGGTCGGGCTGCCCTACCGGGTCGTTGGCGGGGTGCGTTTCTACGAGCGCCGCGAGGTCCGGGATCTGCTCGCCTACCTTCGGGTGCTGGCGAACCCGACCGACACGGTGAACCTGCGGCGCATCCTGAACGTGCCACGCCGTGGCATCGGGGACCGGGCCGAGACGGCGCTCGCGGGCTTCGCCGAGGCGGAGCGGATCGGTTTCGCGGCGGCCCTGGAACGGGTGGGCGAGATCCCGAGCATGGCGGCCCGCTCGACGAAGTCGGTGCGTGAGTTCACCGCCCTGCTCGCCGACCTGCGGGCGCTTGAGGCGGACGGGCCGGTGGCGGTGGTCGAGGCGGTGCTGGAACGCACCGGCTACCTCGCGGAACTGCTCGCCGAGGACACCGTCGAGTCGCAGGGACGGGTGGAGAACCTCCAGGAGTTCGTCGGCGTCGTACAGGAGTTCGTGGAGCGCAACCCCGAGGGCTCCCTCGCCACCTTCCTCGAGCAGGTCTCGCTGGTCGCCGACGCCGACCAGATTCCCACCGACGACGGCTCCGACGGGGTCGTCACCCTGATGACCCTGCACAGCGCCAAGGGGCTCGAGTTTCCCGTCGTCTTCCTCACCGGCCTTGAGGACGGGGTCTTCCCGCATCAGCGCACCCTGGGTGACCCGACCCAGATGGAGGAGGAGCGTCGCCTCGCCTACGTCGGGCTCACCCGGGCCCGGGCCCGGCTCTACCTCACCCGCTCGGTGATGCGCAGCGCCTGGGGCCAGCCGGCCCACAACCCGCCGTCCCGCTTCCTCGGTGAGGTGCCGGAGGCGCTCGTCGACTGGCGTCGCCTGGCCGAGGTTGCGCCGCCGCCCCCCGCCCGCACCTGGGGTTCGAGCACGGGTTCGACCACGGGCACCTTCGGTGGTGGCTTCGTCGGCGGATCGGCTGTCGGTGCCAGCAGCGGTGGCGGCTCCGGGGCCAATCGTCGTCCGCTGCCGAACTCGCCGTTCGCCGGGCGGGCCAAGCCGGCGGTGCGGCCGATGGTCGAACTGCGCGAGGGCGACCGGGTGACGCACGACAGCTTCGGGCTCGGCGTCGTGGTCACCATGCGGGGGATGGGTGACTCGACCGAGGCCACGATCGACTTCGGTGCCGAGGCCGGCACGAAGCGACTGCTGCTGCGGTACGCACCCGTCGTGAAACTCTGACCCAGGGGCCCAGCGGATGACCCCGGGGTGCGGGCCACGACCCCGGGGTCAGGTTCGGTCCGTGGGCCGGCTCAGGCTGTGAGCTGGCTCAGGCTGTGTCGGTGGGGTTCCGCGTGGACCCGGTGAGCCAGGCCGTGACCTGGTGGGCCACGGTGCCGCTGAAGGCCAGCGAGTGGTGTCCGAGGCCGGGCACGACAAGGTTGACCGCGTCCAGGTCAGGATGATCGACGACGGCGCTGCCCGGACGGACCACCGTGTCGAGCGCGGCGGCGACGGCGAAGATCCGGGTGTGGCAGTCCGGCGCCGGTTCGGCGAGTTCCGCGATCAGCGGCGAATCCGGCCGTAGCTGACGCAGCAGCGGGTACGGCAGCGCCCGCGGTACCAGTTCGGCCAGCCGGGTGCCGCCGTGCGGACTGGCGAGTGTGATCAGCGTGCCGACCTGCCGGTCGCCGCCCATCCGCTGGACGTAGTACCGCGCGATCAGCCCACCCAGGGAGTGGGCGATGATCGTGACCTGGCCATCGGGCCCGGCGATCCGGGTGACCGCCTCGGCCAGCACCCGCGCGCCGTCCTGCACGCTGGTGGTGCGTAGCGGCAGCTGCACCGGCACCACCCGGCGAAAGCCACGGCGGCGCAGATGGCGGTGCAGCCGGGCGAACACCGACCGGTTGTCGACCAGGCCGTGGACGAGCAGCACCGGAGTGGTGGCCGTGTCGGGGGAGCGCACCAGCAGGCCGCGCTGCAGCGGTGCCAGCCCGCCGAGGGAGTAGCCCTCGTCGCGCTGGGTGAGTCGGCGCAGCGCGCCCGCCGGGTACAACGCCAGATGGGTGGCGAGGCAGGCGGTCTCGACGGCGAGGCCGCGGGCGTTCGCCGGGGTCGCGAGCAGGCCGGCGGTGATCGTCCGTGAGCGGTCGCGTTGAGGGGACGGCGACCAGCCGGGGTCGGATTCGGCCACGGTCACCGGGGATGTTGCGGCTATCTCTGATCACTCTCCCTGTTTCGCGGCCGCGTCGGTACCGGGGTCACCGTCCTCGACGCGGCCCGGGTGGCCCGCCGCCGGGCGGGCGCGGCGGGCTCGGTGGGCGCCCGGCTTCGTCCGGGGCGTCCGACCTGTTCCGGGAAACGCAGAGAGATTACAGACTGTTACGTAGTTCTGTCGACCAGCGGGCCCGTCGGAGCCGGCGGCGCACATCCGGATCCTGTGTGCCCAACCGGGCGCACCACGTGATCGCGGCGTCCGTGATCGTGGCGGCGTCGGTGCCCGGGAGCAGGTCGTCGGCGAAGCCGAGCCGGTGCAGATCGGTGGGGCGCAGCCCGGCGGCGTTCGCCGCCTGCTCGGCGGGAAGTCGTAGCGTCACCGCGGCACCTTCGGGCGAAAGCGCGGTGAAATAGCTCTGCGGTGTCATCAGGAGAACGTCGGTGACGGCCGCGGCGAGCGCCCCGCCGGAGCCACCCTCACCGTGCACGATCGCCACGGTCGGCGACGGGCAGGCCAGCACCGCCGCCATCGCGTCCCCGATCGCCGCGGCGATGCCGGCGCTCTCGGCGGCGGGGCCCGACGCCGCCCCCGGGGTGTCGACCAGCGTGATCAGCGCGCCCCCGAGCTTGCCTGCCAACCGGGCCGCACGCGACAGCAGACGGTAACCGTCTGGTCCCGGTGCGGTGCCGCGGGTCGCGCCCAACGCCACGACCACCGCGAGTGCCGTCTCGGCCGCGACCCGCGGATGTGGCTGCTGGTCCGCCCGGACGGCGGGAAGCCGGCCGATGCGGGCGGCGACGCAGGGGTCGGCGCCGGCGAGGTCGACGCCGTCCGGCAGCAGCGCGTGCAGCAGCTCGGTGCCGGACGGGCGGGCCGCGGCCCTGGTCCGACGCACCTGCTCCCAGCCGGTTCGGGCCACCTCCACGGTGCGCGCCCCGCCCACGGGTGGGGGTGGCGGCGCTGGCACCGGTATCGGTGTGGGTCGGGCAGGTGTCGGTGTCGGTGTCGGTTCGAGGGGGGTCGCAGGGGTCAGGGTGGTCAGGGCGCGGTGCAGCCAGTCGGCGACGGCCTCGGGGTCGAGTTCCGCGTCCACCAGGCCGGCAGCCGCCGCGGAGGTGGCCGTATGGCTGTCGGCGGGCGGCGGGGTGCCGGTCATCGCCGCGACCACCCGCGGGCCGGAGAAACCGACGGTGGCACCGGTGACCGCGCAGCGCAGGTCGCTGCGGGAGCCGATGGTGACCCAGACCCCGCCGGTGGTGGGCTGGTCCGCCACGGCGACGTGCCCGATGCCGGCCTCGTCCAGCGCGGCGAGCGCCAACGCCACCCGGGGCAGGCCGACGAGCCCCGCGACCCCCTCCTGGAGGCGGGTGCCACCGCTGCGCAGGAACGACACCAGCGGACGGCGGATGGTCGCCGCGTGGGCCGCCGCCGCGGCGAAGCCGGCCGCGTCCGCCTCGCCGAAGCTTCCGCCGTGCACGGTGAAGTCCCACACCGCCGCGACCGCCTCGACCCCCGCTATCGGGCCGGTTCCCCACCTAAGCGCCGGCCGTCCGTCGTAGTCCGGCCAGCCCAGGCGGTTGGGTGACCCGATGCCGCTGGAACGCAGGGCGATACCCGCGAGCAGGGCCGATCGCCACTGGGCAGGAGCGCGCACGCGGGCGTGGCTTGTGCTGTCCATGTCCGCATCTTGCGGGTGCGGACCGCCGTGGTGACCTGTGCGCCGGCCGCGGTGTTCCAGGACACGCCGCGAGGAGGGGTCGGCGAGTGGTGTGGCGGGTGATGCTCGAACGATCCGTGATGACGGATGGAAGGGGACGAATGTGACGTACTGGACGGAACGTCCCGTGTCGGCGATGCACGTACGCTGTGGCGCACAGTCCCCTGCGCGGGCGGGCATTCGCACCACAGTCGCGACCCCGGTGCAGTGAGGAGAGCGATGCTCACACCGCTGCTTGAGGAGGACCCTCGCCAGATCGGGCCGTACCGGCTGCAGAACCGGATCGGGGCGGGCGGGATGGGAACCGTCTACCTCGGCTTCACGCCTGATCAGCGGGCGGTGGCGGTCAAGGTGGCGTCCGAGGATCTGGCTGAGGACGTCGAGTTCCGCAGCCGGTTCGAACGGGAGGTGCACGCGGCCCTTCGGGTCCGGGGCAACGCGGTAGCCGCCGTTCTGGACGCCGACACCGACGCGCTGGCACCGTGGATGGTCACCGAGTACGTCGAGGGCATCAGCCTGGCGCAGGCCGTGCGGGCCCGTGGCCGGCTCGAGAACCACCTCGTGCGTGGGCTCGCCGTCGGCCTCGCCGACGCGCTGGTCGCCATCCACTCGGCGGGTGTCGTCCATCGTGATCTGAAACCGTCGAACATCCTGCTGGCCTGGGACGGCCCGAAGGTGATCGACTTCGGCGTCGCCCATCTGACCGACAGCAGCACGCTGACCCGCACCGGTCATGTGATCGGGACGCTGGCGTGGATGTCACCCGAACAGATGCGGGGAGAGACCTCCGGTTCGGCGGCGGACATCTTCGCCTGGGCGAACTGCGTGACCTACGCGGCGACGGGGCGCCATCCCTTCCACGCCGAGTCGCCCGACCAGCTCGCGCTGCGGGTCCAGCGGGACGCCCCGGATCTCGACGCGCTGCCGGCCTACCTGCACAGCGTCGTGGCCCGGTCACTGTCGAAGGACCCCGCGCGCCGCCCGACCGCGTCCGCTCTGCTGGCCGCGCTGGTCGGACGCACCTCGGTGGAGGGGGTCACGGAGGCCGACGCGGTGGCCAGCGACTTCCTCGAACGCACCTGGACCGGGACCGGCCACGTCCCCGGCGACAGTGTCACCGTCCTGCCGGACGCGGCTGGTCCGGCCATCGGCGCTGGTCCGGCCGGAGGTTCGGGGTCGGCCCCGGCCACGGGTGCCGGGGTGACTCCAGCGGGAGATGCCGGGCAGGCGGAGCGGCCGGCCTACGGCTGGTCGCCACGGGTACCGCGGCCGGTTCCGGTGACGGGGCTCTGGCCCCTCGGCGCGCCACCGCCCGCCTCGGCGTTTCGGCCCACGGTGCCGTCGCAGTCGGCGATCCCGTCGCCCCCGCCGCTGCACAGCTCGCGTCTGAAGCCGCTGCCGCCGACGCCCGGGCCACCGCCCCGGCCGCTGCCGTCGCCGGCTGACGCCGCCGGTACGCGTCGCCGACCCCGCGTGCCGGGTTCGGGATCTGGCGGTCTGCCGGTGGGTGGCCAGGGCACCGAGCCCTCGAACGCGCCTTCGGTGATCTCGACCTGGACCTATGACGAGGACGATCCGGACCCGCGGGCTCCGGTACGCGCCCAGCCCACGGCGCGTCCGGACGTCGCCCCGGTCGAGGACGACTGGCTGGAGGAACGCGAACGGCGCCCACCGATGCGCCGGCCCGGCCCGGCCCGGCCAGCGGATGCGGCCGAGGAGACCATCCGCCCGGCCGACCCGACACCGCGGTCACATCCGCCGCGCCCGGCGGAGATCGACACCTGGGCTCGTCCGGCGAACCCGGGAGCCCAGTCCGCCGGGTCCACGCCGCCGGTGCCCGCGGGGCCGTCGAACCGGCCGGTGACGGCATCGGGATCGTCGGCCCGGCTGCCGGTCCGCGCACCGACCCGAGCGCCGGCCCCCGCGCGTGTCCCGCCCGCGGGGGAGATCAGGCCGACGCCATCGCGGCCGATCTCCGCCCCGCTGCCGCGGGGGTTCCCGACGACCACCCCGGTCGTGCGGGGACTCAACGGCCGGGCCCTGCTGTCGGTGGTGCTGGGGCTGGGCTGGCTGTTCGGGGTGGGCAGCGTCGCCGCGGTCGTCATCGGCCAGCGGGCCCGGACCCAGATCCGTCGTCACAACCAGCGGGGCGAGCGGCTCGCCACGGTGGGCATCGGCCTGGGATGGACCGGAATCGGGCTGACGGCCACCAGCCTCCTGATCGTCCTCGCGTTGCGCTGAATGGAGACGCGTCGCGAGACAAAGGTCCGGAAGGCCGACCACGATCGGTGTTGTTCTACTGTGATTTGTGGCATATCACGAGCCGCGTTGTCCGTGATGTCGAACACCAATGGTCGCGCTGGCGCGTCCGATGGTCACGTAGAGCTTCTCGATGACAGCGTGGTGGTGGGCGCGACGCGCCGCCCGGATGGGTCGGCGGAGGTGGGCTGCCACCTCATTTGTCCCGTATCGCCGGGCCTGACGTGGGCCGCGACCCGGGTGGCCGATGCGTTCGGCCACCCGTCCACCGCCCGGACGGGCCAGGTAGCCGGGCCGGGTCGGGGCACCGGGGTGCCGGTGGCGGCCCTTCGCGTACCGCGCGCGAAAACCCGCTCGTCAGTAGGCTCTCAGGCGTTCTGTGCAGCTCCATGCAGCCCTACAAAACCCAACCCAGAACGACCCCATCCGACTGGACGGACCGTGGATCTCTTCGAATACCAGGCGAAGAAGTTGTTCGCCGAGCATGGCGTTCCGGTACCCACCGGGAAGACCGCGACCACTCCCGAGGAGGCGCGTGCGATCGCCACCGAACTCGGTGGCAAGGTGGTCGTGAAGGCTCAGGTCAAGGCCGGCGGCCGAGGCAAGGCCGGCGGTGTCAAGGTGGCCGACGGACCGGATGACGCCTTCGCGAAGGCGACGGCGATCCTCGGGATGGACATCAAGGGCCACACGGTCCACTCGGTGCTCGTCGAGGAAGCCAGCAACATCGCGGAGGAGTACTACGCCTCCTTCCTGCTGGACCGGGCCAACCGGACCTTCCTCGCGATGGCCTCCCGCGAGGGCGGCATGGAGATCGAGGAGGTGGCCGCCACCAACCCGGAGGCGCTCGCCCGCATCCTCATCGACCCGCTGACCGGAGTCGACGCGGCCAAGGCCCGCGAGATCGCCATCGCCGCCAAGCTGCCCGAGGCCGCCCTCGACGGTGCGACCGAGCTACTGGCGAAGCTGTGGACCGTCTTCGTCAAGTCGGACGCGACCCTCGTCGAGGTCAACCCGCTGATCCTCACCGGCGACGGCAAGGTCATCGCGCTTGACGGCAAGGTCAGCCTGGACGAGAACGCCGACTTCCGCCACCCCGAGAACGAGGCGTTCGTCGACGTCTCCACGGTCGACCCGCTCGAGCAGAAGGCCAAGGAGAAGGGCCTCAACTACGTCAAGCTCGAGGGCGAGGTCGGGATCATCGGAAACGGTGCCGGTCTGGTCATGTCGACGCTGGACGTGGTGACCTACGCCGGTGAGGAGTTCGGCGGCAAGCGGCCGGCGAACTTCCTCGACATCGGCGGCGGCGCGTCCGCCGAGGTGATGGCGAACGGTCTGTCCATCATCCTCGGCGACCCGGCGGTCAAGAGCGTCTTCGTCAACATCTTCGGTGGCATCACCGCCTGCGACGCGGTCGCCAACGGCATCATCCAGGCCCTCGACATCGTCGGGAACGTGACCACCCCGCTGGTGGTCCGCCTGGACGGCAACAACGCCGAGGAGGGACGTCGCATCCTCGCGGAGGCGAACCTTCCGGTGGTCAAGCCGGTCGACACGATGGACGGCGCGGCGAAGCTCGCCGCCCAGCTCGCCGCGGCCGCGGCCTGACCTGCGCGAAGGGATTGCAAACCGATGGCTATCTGGCTTGACGAGAACAGCCGGATCGTGGTGCAGGGCATCACCGGTTCGGAGGGAACCAAGCACACCCGCCGGATGCTCGCATCCGGCGCCAAGGTCGTCGCGGGCGTCAACGCCCGCAAGGCCGGCCAGAAGGTCGACGACGTGCCGGTCTTCGGCACCGTCGCCGACGCGATCGCGCAGACCGGTGCGAACGTCTCGGTGATCTTCGTTCCGCCGAGGTTCACCAAGGACGCGGCGATCGAGGCGGTCGACGCGGCGATCCCGCTCGCGGTGGTCATCACCGAGGGTGTGCCCGTCCACGACACCACCGAGTTCTTCGCCTACAGCAAGTCCAGGGGCACGACCCGGATCATCGGGCCGAACTGTCCGGGCATCGCGAGCCCGGGCGTGTCCAACGCCGGCATCATCCCGGCCGACATCACCCCCGGTGGGCGGATCGGTCTGGTCTCCAAGAGCGGCACCCTGACCTACCAGATGATGTACGAGCTGCGTGAGTTCGGCTTCTCGACCTGCGTCGGCATCGGCGGTGACCCGGTCATCGGGACCACCCACATCGATGCGCTCGACGCGTTCCAGGCCGACCCGGGCACCGACGCCATCGTCATGATCGGTGAGATCGGTGGTGACGCCGAGGAGCGCGCGGCGGCGCACATCGAGGCGCACGTGAGCAAGCCGGTCGTCGGTTACGTCGCCGGTTTCACCGCGCCCGAGGGCAAGACCATGGGTCACGCCGGCGCCATCGTGTCCGGTTCGTCCGGTACGGCGCAGGCCAAGAAGGAAGCCCTGGAAAAGGCCGGTGTGCGGGTGGGTAAGACCCCGTCCGAGACCGCCCGGCTGATGGCTGACATCATGCGGTCGTTGTAGCTCTGGCCGTCTGATGGGTTCCGCGTGCGGTACCTGTCGTCGGACGGTCACGGAGTCTCCTGGTTGACGGGGATGAGGGACGCACATCGCTTCCCTCATCCCCACACTGCTGCGAGACTCCAGACCGGCATGGGGCGCACTGCACCCCATGCCGACCGACCTGACGAAGTGGGGTTCCGTCGTGGCACGAATCGGCGGTCGCGAGATCGCGACCAACGACATCGGGGTGATCGCGTCCGGCGCGGTCATGTTCATAGTCAGCTTTCTCCCGTGGTATTCGGTGAAGCTCTCGTTTTTCGGCTCCTCCCGCACCGCGCACGAGAACGGGTGGGGTCTCGGCTTCAACTCGTGGTTCCCCGTCCTGCTCGTCATCGCGGTCGCCGGAGTCCTCGCGGCCCGGCTGTTCGCGGGGCTGCGCGTGCCGGACGCCGGCCCGGTGTCCGTCATGTGGCTGCTGCCGGGGGTCTCGGCGCTGGCCTTCCTCCTCCTGCTGCTGCGCTGGATCCGCTTCCCCAACGTGCCCTCCGGGGTGGACGCCGGCCCCAGCGTGGGCTTCTACCTCGCGGTCGTGGCCGCACTCGCACAGGCGGTGTTCGCCGTGCTGGCGGCGCTCGCCAGCGGTGCTGCCCTGCCCTGGCGTCCCGGTAGCGGTGGTGGCGGCGGTGGCGCGGGACAGTGGCAGCCGCCGGCCAACCAGCCGCCCTACGGCCAGCCCTACGGCCAGCAGCCGACCCCCGGCGGGTACGGCCAGCAGCAGCCCGGCTATGGCCAGCCCCCGCAGGGATACGGCCAGCCCCCGCAGGGATACGGCCAGCAGCCGCCGGCCGGCGGTGGCTACGGCCAGCAGCCGTCACAGCCCCAGCAGGGCGGCGGCTACGGTCAGCAGCCCCCGCCCGGGTATGGCCAGCAGCCGCCGCCCGGCTACGGTCAGCAGCCCCCGCCCGGGTACGGTCAGCAGCCGCCCACCGGTGGCGGTTACGGCCAGCCACCCGGCTATGGCCAGCCCGGCTATGGCCAGCCCGGCTACGGTCAGCCCGGTTACGGTCAGCAGCCGCCGCCCGACGATTATGGCCAGCAGTCGTCGCCGAACCGCTGATCTCCGCCCGCCGGATCCGGACCAGCAGGGGCGTAGCGCATTTTGTCGGACCGGCGGACGGCGTGTTGGCCCCGCTGACGACTGACCGCGTGCGAGCGTCCTGACGTGCCCGCCTTCCACCAGCCACGGTCGCTGCGACCGGATCTGGACCGACTGTGGCAACGGCTCGGCCGGCCGGCGGCGGCGGCGATCGCCGCGTCGGCGGCCGGACTGGTCTTCATCGAGGTCATCGTCCTGATCGTGTGGGGCGCCGACACCGGCTCGTCGACCAGCCCGGGTTCGGCGCTGCGGGTCGGGGCGGACCTGTGGCTGGTGGCCCACGGCGCCACGTTGCACCTCTCGGACGGTGAGATCGCCCTGCGTCCGCTGGGGCTGGCGCTGTTCCCACTGATCGCGGCGCTCAGCGCCGCGCACCGGCACGCCTCGCTCGTGCCGTGGCCGACGGCGCGGACCACGGGCCCGCCGGGTTCGGCCGGGGCGTCGGCGGCCGGTCGAGCCGCGTCGGCGGCCGGCGCCGGGCCGAGGCTGTGGCGCCGGGTCGTGGTGGACATCGTGGAGGTGGTCACCGCACAGACGCTGTTCGTCGTGCTGGTGGCCCTGCTGGTGCGGTCCGGGCCGGTGCGTGCGGGGCTGGGGTCGGCGGCGCTGGGGACGGTCGTCGTCGCCCTGCCCGCGGCCACGATCGGGGCGCTGGCCGGGCGACACCGGTTGCGCGCCGCCTGGCGTCGGCTACCGGGCTCGCTGCGGATCGCGTTGCGCTGCGGGGTGAGTGGTTTCGCCGCACTGATCGCGGCCGCGGCCTTCGGCGTCGCGCTGGTCATCGCCGCGACGCTGCCCGAGGTCGCCGGCACGGAACGGGACCTCGACGTCGGTGTGCTCGGCGGGGTGGGGCTCGCCGTGGCGCAGATCTCGATCATTCCCAACGTCGTGCTGTGGGCGCTGGCCTATGCCCTCGGCCCGGGCTTCCACGTCGGTTCCGGCCTGGTACGGGCGGACGCGGTACACGTCGTGAACGCGCCGGACCTGCCGGTGCTCGCGTCGTTGCCGCCGAGCGCCCTGCCGCGGGTGGGCTGGCCGCTGCTGGTGCTGGTGCCGCTGGTGGCCGGGTTGGTGTGCGCGCTCATGGCCCACCGGGCCACAGCCGGACGACGTTCCCGGGAGCGGCTCGTCACGGTGGGCCTGGCCGGTCTCGTCTGCGGGCTGCTGTGCGGACTGGCCTGCCAGGAGTCGCTCGGGCAGGTCGGGGCGGCGGGGCAGTACGGGCCGGCCGCCGCCTGGGCGTGCGGGCTGCTGGCGGGCGGGGAGATCGCCGCGGTCGGCCTGGTGCTGCTCGGTGGGATCGACCTCGCGGTGCGGCGGGCCGAACGGCCGTTTCTGCCCACCGACGCCGAGCCGTCCTTCTGGCGTCGCCGGCTGGCGCCGGTGGTCCGCTCCCGACCGGCACCGTGGACGTCGCGCCGCCCGGACTGACGCCCGCGCCGCGGCCAGGAACTGTCGGTGCCTTCGGCTAGCGTCTGGTGGCAGTGGATCAGCGTCTTGGAGGTCGTCGTGCCGGTCGCGATTGCCCATGTTCGTGCCGAGGCTCGCCAGTTGCGGGTGCTTGGCTGGTCCTATCGCCGGATCGCGCTGCGCCTGCGGGCACGGCACGGTCTGCGCCCGCTGGCGGCCTTCCGGCTCGCCCACGGGTGGACGCAGGAGGAGGCTGCCCGCCACTGGAACGAACGCTGGCCCGAGGCCGGCGCGGTGAAGACGGGCAAGGCGTGGTCCTACTGGGAGAGCTGGCCCGGTCGAGGCGGCCGGGCGCCGTCAGCCGCCGTGCTGTGGCGGCTGGCCGAGCTCTATCAGTGCCGGCCGGGCGAGCTGCTGGACGGGCCGGATTTCGGCCGGTCGGATCCGGCGGCCCAGGCCCAGGCCCAGGCCCAGGCCGAGGGCGTGCCCAGGGCGCGGGAGACAACTGCTTTCGACGACGGCGACGGCGATGAACCGCTGCGGACCGCAGCGATCCTGGATGACCCGGTGCGTGGCGAGGTGCCGTCCGCGGCGTCGACCGAGGCGGTGCTGCCGGGCCTGCTTTCGGACTGGGTGCCGGCCGCCTGACGGGCAGGCGATGCGATGCGGCGCGCGGGAGGGGGAGAAGTCAGTACAGTCGGG
Organism: Frankia sp. AgPm24; assembly: GCF_023243055.1. NCBI lineage: Bacteria > Bacillati > Actinomycetota > Actinomycetes > Frankiales > Frankiaceae > Frankia > Frankia sp. AgPm24. The sequence goes on from NZ_JALKFW010000185.1 coordinate 73,936, forward strand.
CGGTCGCGGCTTGCCCCGGGCGGTAGTGGTGGGGGCCGGGGCGCCGGTCGTGGTGGCGAGGTGAGCCGTGCGGCCGGGTACGTCCGCGCCGTGGCCGCCGAGCACGGGCCACACGGTGTCCCGCGATCGTCCGTGTGTTCACTGCCCCTGCCCGCCCTGTCTGTGTTACGGAGTGTGTTGTGGCTGCTCGCCTTGTCGTCCTCGCGTCGGGCGCGGGAACCACGCTGCAGGCGATCCTCGACGCGGCCGCCGAGCCGGGGTTCGACGCGTCCGTCGTGGCGGTCGGGACCGACCGCCACGACACCGGCGCGCAGCGACGGGCCGAGGCGTCCGGCGTGCCGGTGTTCACCGTCCGGCTCGAGGACCATGCCGACCGGGCGGCGTTCAACGCGGCCACCGCCGAGCGGATCGCCGGGTTCGCCCCGGATCTGCTGGTACTCGCCGGCTACATGAAGATTCTCAGCCGGGAGGTCATCGCCCGGTTTCCCACGGTCAACACCCATCCGTCGCTGCTGCCGGCCTTCCCCGGCGCCCACGCCGTGCGGGACGCGCTGGCGGCCGGGGTGACGGTGAGCGGAGTGACGGTGCACTGGGTCGACGAAGGAGTCGACACCGGTCCGATCATCGCCCAGCGCACCGTGCCGGTGGAGCCCGGGGACACCGAGGCGACGCTGCGGGATCGGATTCAGGGGGTCGAACGCGGCCTGTTTGTCACGACGATCGGTGCGATCGTGCGTTCGGGAGATCGGCCGGGTGCTGCGGTGGCCGGGGTTCACGTTCAGGAGGAGTCATGATGTCATCGGGTGAGAACGTGGCTGGCGACGGCGGCGCGGTGGGAGCGGCGGAGTCGGCCGAGGTGGTTCCCACCGGGCATCGGCCGCTGCGTCGCGCGCTGGTCAGCGTGTACGACAAGGCCGGGTTGGACGTGCTCGCCGCGGCGTTCCAGGCGGCCGGGGTCGAGGTGGTCTCCACCGGCTCGACCGCTCAGGTGCTGGCCCGCCACGGGCTGGCGGTGACACCGGTGAGCACGGTGACCGGCTTTCCGGAGGTGCTCGGCGGGCGGGTGAAGACGCTGCATCCCAGGGTGCACGCCGGTCTGCTCGCGGACCTGCGTAACGCCGAGCACGCGGCGACACTCGCCGAACTCGACATCGAGCCGTTCGATCTGGTCGTGGTGAACCTGTATCCGTTCGCGGCCACGGTCGCCAGCGGGGCCACCGAGGACGAGGCCGTCGAGCAGATCGACATCGGCGGCCCGGCGATGATCCGCGCGGCGGCGAAGAACCACGCGTCGGTCGCCGTCGTCGTCTCCCCGGACGACTACCCGGCGCTGGCCGAGGCCGTCCGTGACGGCGGCTACGACCTGACGGCCCGCCGTCGGCTGGCGGCCCGCGCGTTCGCGCACACGGCCGCCTACGACGTGGCGGTGTCGTCCTGGTTCGCCAGCGTCGTCGCGCCCGACGAGGTCGCGCGGGAGACAGGCTGGCCCGATGTGCTCTCGGCCCAGTGGCAGCGCAGCGATGTGCTCCGCTACGGCGAGAACCCGCACCAGCGGGCGGCGCTGTATGTCGAGGCCGGGCATCCCGGCAGCGTCGGCGGCGGTCTGGCCGCGGCCCGCCAGCTGCACGGTAAGCAGATGTCGTACAACAACTACACCGACACCGACGCGGCACGCCGGGCCGTGTACGACTTCACCGAGCCGGCCGTCGCCGTGATCAAGCACGCGAACCCGTGTGGGATCGCCGTGGGTGCCACGATCGCCGAGGCGCACCGCAAGGCGCACGCCTGCGACCCGGTGTCCGCGTTCGGCGGGGTGATCGCCACGAACCGGCCGGTGACCGTCGAGCTCGCCGAGCAGATCGCCGAGATCTTCACCGAGGTCGTCGTCGCGCCCGACTACGAGCCCGGCGCGGTCGAGATCCTGTCCCGCAAGCCGTCGATCCGGGTGCTGGAATGTCCGGCTCCGCCGCACCAGCGCGGCGTCGAACTGCGCCCGATCAGCGGTGGTCTGCTGCTGCAGTCACGGGATGCGGTGGAGGAGCCGGGCGACGAGCCGTCCGGTTGGACACTGGAGGCCGGCGCGCCCGCCGACGACGCGCTGCTCGCCGATCTGCGGTTCGCGTGGCGCGCGGTCCGCTCGGTGAAGTCGAACGCGATTCTGCTCGCCAGCGACGGCGCCACGGTCGGCGTGGGAATGGGGCAGGTCAACCGGGTGGACGCGGCCCGCCTGGCCGTGACCCGGGCCGGCGACCGGTCCAAGGGCGCGGTGGCGGCCAGCGACGCGTTCTTCCCGTTCCCCGACGGTTTCGAGGTGCTGGCCGAGGCCGGTGTGCGGGCGGTCGTCGAACCCGGTGGATCGGTACGCGACGAACTGGTCGTCGCCGCCGCGCGGGCGGCCGGGGTCACGCTCTACTTCAGCGGCGTGCGCCACTTCGCCCACTAGGCACGGTGGAGTCCGGCCGTGGGAGGGGGCGTGGTCGATCCGACCCGCCCCCTCCGCCGCCCGCGAGGGCGTCGGTCAGACGCCGGTGTTCGCCTCGGCGGCCGCCGAACCTCGGCGTCCCCCGGATCCGCTGCCGTTCGTGGTGGTCGCCGCCGGAGTGGTCGCCGGGACCGTCCCACCCGGCGTGTCCGTGGTCGGCACGTAACGCTGGGCGACCCAGTCCAGGGCGTCCCGCCAGCTGGCGCCGTAGAGCACCGAGATACGGTCGGCCGTCTGCCGGGCCAGAGCCTGCACGAACACGCGGTCGTCGCTGTCCAGATGCCGGGCGTCGCCGAAGGTCTCCCAGGCCCGGAACATCAGTTCCTGCAGCTTCTTGCTGTGTGGTGATTCGTCTGTCACGTCGAGCTCCTCCCAAATGGGCACCGCGGCCGGAAGTCTGCCCTAGGCAGGCGGGGCGCCCTCAGGTGGGGGTACTCGCGGTTGTGTTCCCAATGGGTTCGCCTGGGTCAGTGAAATGTCACATTCAGGCCATGTGGTAAGGGCGCATTCATGGTGTTCTACCTGGCCTCAGGCAGAATCCACCGGCTCCGGGCGGACCAGACCGAGTCGCATCACCTCGTTGGCCAGTCGTCCGCGCCGGTTGGTCCCGGGGGAGATGTCGAACTTGCGGTAGAGCCGCAGCAGATGCTGCTTGACGGCGCCCTCGGTGACGACCAGATCCTGCGCCATCTGCCTGGTGGACAGCGGGATGACGAACACCCCCGGGGTGCCCGCCGAACGCGACAGGGCCCGCAGCACATCCCACTCCCGCCGGGTCAGGTCCGGGGGATCGGGCATGACGATTTCGGCGGTGTGGTCATGACCCGACGGTCCGGCCGCGGTCTCGATCGCGAACTCGATCAGCGCCCGGGCGTCGTGGACGCGCACCCCGGCGGCGCCGAAGCGCAGGACGTCGCCGTCGTGCAGCACGTGCCGACCGACCGGCCGGCCGTTGACCTGGGTGCCGTTACGGGACAGACCCTGGTCCCAGACGTAGAGGTAGGGGCCGCGCCGGATGATTTCGGCATGCAGCCGGGACACGCTGGGATCGTCGAGGAGTACGTCCACTCCCGGCCCGCGACCCACCGTGGTGACCTCCGCGCGCAGCGGAACGACCTCACCGTTGATCTCAATCCGAAGACTCGGCCCGTTCACGTTCTCCGACCTCGCTTTCCTGCGTGCGCGACAGCGTTGTTCGCGGCTTATCTCCCTGGGGTAATCCCCCGCCAGCCAGCAGTAACACACCACCCGCGTCGAGCTTCGCGTGGTCGTCGACGCGGGCCGGAAGGCGGCCCGCTGGCCGGTCGGGCGGCTACCGGGCCACGCTGTGGGCCAGGTCGGCCTACCGGCTGACCGCGCGGCCGGTCATGCTGGTTGGATAGGTCGCGCCGTCCAGTCGCATCGTGGCCGGGCGCCGCCATCCGTGGCGGTCTGTCCGGGTTCTGGCCTCGGGATGGCATCTGCCGTGCAGGACCGGCGCCGGAGGTGGGCTGCGGTGGATTCAGGTGGCCACGACCGCGGCGGCAGCGGCTACCAGAGCCCCGAGGGGTCGGCGGTGCGTGCGCGGGCCGCTGCCTGGCCGCCCGGCGTTCCCGACAGCGATGCCGAGACGACCACCCCGGTGCGCACCTCACGGCGTCGACCGGCCGCCAGCTCGCCCGGCGTCGATCAGTCAGCGCGGGACCAGCGCCCGTCGCCCGGTGGCGATGTGCCCGGTGGCGATGCGCCCGGTGGGGATGCGCCCGGCGGTGGTACACGGCAGCGGCCGAGCCGTGGCTTCGGGCTGGTGGCCTGGTTGCGCCGGGAGGTGGTCTTCGCCGTCGTCCTGGTCGGCATGGCCGGTGGGTTCGGGCTGGTCTCCCAGAACCGGTGGCGGCGAGGCCTGCTGCTGATCGGCGTCGTTCTGGTGGTGGCGGGCTGCGCCCGGCTGGCGTTGCCGGCGCGGCGGGTGGGCCTGCTCGCGGTGCGCGGCCGGGTGTTCGACACCCTGCTGCTGCTGGTGCTGGGCGGGGCGGTGATCGGGCTCACCACCGCCGTGCCCTACCTCGGCCCCTGAACGCCAGTGCGCACCGTGTGACGCATGGTCCCGGCGTGGGCCCGTCCGGCCGCCGCTGCCGGCCGTCGCCGGTCGCTGTCGCGACCCGCCGCCACCCGCCGCCACCCGCCGGGAGCGGACGATCAGCGCCGGCCGGCCATCGCGCGCCGCACGGCCAGGCGGGTCAGGGTGCTCGCCGGAATCGTGCCACGGCCAAGTCCGAGTTCGACCAGCGAGTCGTACAGTTCGGTGCGGGTCCGGGCGGCCCGGGCGGCGGCGTCCATCATGGTGGCGCTGCGTCCGACCAGACCGGCGAGCAGCGTGGTGTGCCGCAGGTGGCGGCCCAGTTCGGCGTCCAGCGATCGTCGGTAGAGCCGTCCGGCGCCGGCTGGCTGGCCCGCGCTGACAGCGGCCTGCCCGGCGAGCATTCCCGACAGCAGGGCGTAGTAGATGCCCTCTCCGGTCAGCGGGTTGATCAGGGACGCGGCGTCGCCGACGAGCAGGACCGGGCCGGACGGCTGGCGTGGTCGGTGGGTGGACAGCGGCAGATGGTGGGCCCGCAGGGTGTCCGGTTCGGCCGGGGTGCGCGGGAGCATTCTTTCCAGGGTGCGGTGCAGCACGGTCTTCGCGCTGGCACCGTCGTCTCCGGGGGCGAGCCGGGAGCGCAGCATCCCGTAGCCGATGTTCGCCCGTCCGTCGCCGATGGGGAACGACCAGGCGTAGGCGGGCCAGCCCTCGTCGGTCATGTGGATGAACAGCTCGGCCGGACCGTCCGTGGCGGGCAGCGCGGCGTACGCGCGCACGGCGATCGCCATCGACTCCGCTGGGTTGGCCACCAGGCCCAGGCCGCGACGCACGACCGAGTTCGCGCCGTCGGCACCGATGACCACCCGGGCGGCCAGCGTCCCGTTGACGACGACGACGGGTTCGCGTCCCCGCCCGTCGGGCCGCGGCCGCTCGGCGAACTCCAGGGTGCGTACCCGCCGCCGGATCAGCATGGCGCCACGTGCCCTGGCCGCGGCCATCAGCCGGGCGTCGAAGACCAGCCGGGGTACGACGTAACTGGCCCGGCTGGACGGTGTGGCCACCTCGGCGCCGCCCGGTGTGCGCATCCGCATCCGTTCCACCGCCCGGTAGCCGGCGACCGCGTCGGTCACACCCAGGTCGCGCAGAACGTCGAGGCCGTGCGGTGCGATGCCGTCCCCACAGGTCTTGTCGCGGGGGAACGCGGCGGCATCGGCCACCACGACGTTCGCGCCGGGACGTTCCCGCAGGGCCGCCAGCGCCGCCGCGCATCCGGCCGGACCGCCGCCGACGATCAGCACGTCGATCGTGCCGGTCGGGGCGTTCTCCGGTTCGTCGACGCGCACGATCGGGGTGGCCATGGTGATCGTGCCGGCGTCCTTGGCCGGGCCGGCCGGGCCGGCCGGGCCGACCGGGCTGGTGGGGCTGGTGGGGCTGGTGGGGCTGGCCGCGGTGATCGAGTGGATATCCTCGCCCGAATCGGGCGAATCTGACGAATTGGGCGAGCTGGGCGGACTCGATGAGCACGATGAGCTTGACGACGACGGCGGGATCTGCACGATCGCCAGTCTCGCAGCCGCCCCCAGGGCGCGTGGCGAGCGCCCCGCGGCAGCCTTCGACCCGTCGGGTGAGCCCGCCGGAGGGGCCCGTCCGGTCGGGCGAGTCCGGCCGGGAAACCTCGTACAGTGCGGGACGTGGACGCACTGGAACAGGTGGCGCGGTGGCCGGTCGAGACAGCCGCGGTCTGTGTGCTTCGGCGTGAGCCCGCCGGGGTGCGCGAACTCGGGCGGGTGGGCCCGGCCGACCATCCGTTTCGGCTGGCGTCGGTGTCGAAGCTGCTGACGGCCTACGCGGTGCTCATCGCGGTGGAGGAGGGGGCGATCGGACTGGACGATCCGGCCGGGCCCCCGTCGTCCACGGTGGCGCATCTGCTCGCGCACGCGTCCGGGCTCGAGTTCGGTGGTGAGCGGGTGCTGGCCGCCCCGGGAACCAGGCGGATCTACTCGAACACCGGCATCGAGCGGCTCGGCGAGGCTGTCACCGCGGCTACCGGGATCGCGTTCGCCGACTACCTGACCGAGGCGGTGTTCGACCCGCTGGGGATGGCCGGCGCCCAGCTGACCGGCTCGCCGGCCCACGGTGTGCACGCCACCCTGGACGACCTGCGCCGATTCGCCGCGGAACTGCTCGCTCCCACCCTGCTCTCGGTGGGCATGGTCGCCACCGCCACCTCGGTCGCCTTTCCCGGGCTGTCCGGGGTGCTGCCCGGTTTCGGTCGCCACGAGCCGAACGACTGGGGTCTGGGCTTCGAGATCCGTGGACACAAGCGGCCGCACTGGACCGGGCGCACCAACGCGCCCGACACGTTCGGTCACTTCGGTCAGGGCGGCTCGTGCCTGTGGGTGGATCCCGCGGCCGGCCTCAGCTGTGTTGCTCTGAGTGACCGCGACTTCGGCGACTGGGCCCGTGCGGCGTGGCCACCCCTGGCGGATGACATCGTCGCCGCGGGCCGCGTACCGGCGGCGGATTCGGCGTTGTGACCGTCCGCGACGGTCAGCCGGTGTGGCCGTCGCAGGGGGACGTACGGGACGTCCAGCGCGTTTGACCAGTTCGGGATGGACGTGTTGCCCAATTTTCGGATGGTCCGCGCGGGCGGGCCGCCTGGTCCGGCAGTCCGCGGGTGACGGACCGCCTCGGTGGGCCATGATGTCGGCATGCAACCTTGCCGACACCGATCCCGCCGGCCGGCCATCGATCCCCCACCCGCGTGGATACCTACACGCAGGGTGACGGCGCTCGGGGTGCAACCTGGCGTGGTCGACCGTGCCGTGCTGTCGGTCGCATGAACGGATACCCGGTTCCGGTGCCAGTGGCGGGCAGCGACACCGCACGAACCCAGGACGCCGCACGGGCCCAGTCGGCGCCGCTCGCTGACGAGACGGCGCCGTCGTACGGCGCGGATGTGACGTTCGCGGGCCGGCCGGCGATGACCACCACCGTCCGGGCGGCGGACCCGTTCCGCACGTCCGAGGCGGCGGGTCTGGCCGACATCGGCGTGGCGATCGGCATCCCCGAGCCCTACCGAACCCAGTTGCAGGACTGGCGGGAGCGTCTCGGTGACCCCAACGCCGCGTTGATCGTCCCGCATGTGACGCTGCTCGGCCCGACCACGGTCCGCGTCGCCGACCTGCCGGCGATCGAGACGCACCTGGCTCGCGCCGCCGGGACACCCGAGCCGTTCACGATCTGGCTGCGTGGGTCGGGGACGTTCCGCCCGCTGTCACCGGTGGTGTTCGTCGCGGTGGTGGCCGGTGCGACGCAGTGCGCGAGCCTGGCGGCCGCGGTGCGTTCCGGCCCGCTGGAGCGGCCCCTGACCTTCGACTACCACCCGCATGTCACGGTCGCGCACGACATCCCCGCGGACGGCCTCGATCGTGCCTACGCGGCGCTCGCCGAGTACCAGGCCCGGTTCGACGTCAGCGGGTTCGGCCTCTACCGACGCGGCGCCGACCAACGGTGGCGGCCCCTGCGGTTCTTCGCGTTCGGCGCGCCCGGGACCGAGGTCGGGGCCGGGTCCGAGGAGGAACCGCGGCCTCAGGAGGGTCGGCGCCGGGGCGCCTCGTAGGTCCGCTCCCGCGGTGGTTCGCGCGGCAGGTCGTAGTACAGCTCGTCGGTGTGGGCCTCCCCGCGTCCGGTGGGATCGGGATGCGGGTGCGCGGGGGCGGGCGCGGGGGCGGGCGGCCGGCGGACCGGAGCGGTGGACCGATCGATGGGCCGGCCCGTCGACGTGCGTCCGAGACGACGGTCGGTGGCCTGGTGGTCGGGACGGTAACCGGGTCGGTTCGGGCGTCGCTCGCGTGACAGCGGTGGTCGTTCGATCTGCCCGGGCCGGACGCCGCCATCGTCCTGCGCGGCGAACCGGGCCCGCATCGCCGCCGCCCGGGCCGCCCGGGCCCGCCGGGTCCGTCGCCCGAGCCGTCGGGTGGCCATGGTGAGCAGGAGGGCGGCCACGGTCAGGCACACCGCGATCCAGGTGGTCGGGCCGATGCCGTGCAGGATGCCGCCGTGCTCGTCCACTTTCGGCGCCGGCAGGGCGTCGGCCCTGGGTGCCGTCCGGGCCGCCGCGCCCGCGGGCCCCGCGCCGGCCGCGCTCGCGGCCAGCCCGGTCGCGGCGTCCGGCAGGTAGCCGACCGGGGTGATCTGGCTCCCGTGGGCGAAACCCCAGTCGAGCAGGGCGCGTGCGTCGCGGTCGAACTCGGGCGCGGTGCGCAGCAGGGCGACGACGAGGGTACGGCCCGCGCGGGTGGCGGCGCCCACGAAGGTCGCCCCGGCGGCGACCGTGTAGCCGTTCTTCACCCCGATGGTGCCCTCGTACCGGTTGAGCAGCAGATTGTGGTTCTGGATCTCGAAACGCTGGTCGCCCCGGCCGGGCAGGGACGCGCGTGGGACCGTCAGGTACGGGCGTACGGACGGCTCGTGGATCGCGGCCCGCCCCAGCACGGCCAGATCATGGACGCTGGTCAGCTGGCCGGGGCTGTCCAGCCCGGTCGGGTCGCCGGCGACGGTGTCGTGGGCGCCGAGAGAGCCGGCGAGGGTGTTCATCCGCGCCAGCACCGCCGCCGACCCGCCGTCCGCGTCGACGAGCGCCACGGTCGCGTCGTTGCCGCTGGAGATCAGCATCGCGGTGGCGAGGTCGCGCACGGAGTAGCCGACTCCGGGCACGAGCCCCACCTTGGTGCCATCCACCTGGGGCGAGTCCGGCCCGACGGTGACGACCTGGTCCGGCGGCAGGTTCGGCAGAATCGTCAGGGCAGTGAGGATCTTCATGGTGCTGGCGGGCATGTCCCGGTCATGCAGATGCGACGCGGCGAGAATCGCCCCGCTGTCGGCATCCGCGACCACCCAGTCCTTGGCGGTCAGGTTCGCCGGCGGGGCGGCCGCGTCACCCGTGCGCAGCGGGGTCACCGCGGGCGCGGCTGGTGCCGGAGCGGGCGCCGCCGACACCGGCGCGCACAGCGTCAGCGCGAGCAGCGCGCCGGCGGCGAGCAGGGCCGGGACGCGACGTTTCGCGCCGCGTCCCGTACGCGACGTGCGGCTCGCTCTCACTGCCAAAGAGGAGGCAGGATGAGAGTGATACGACCGGCCGGCACGCACCTACTGAACGCTACTGGTTTGAGCCGGCCCGCATCGGGCAGTCGGCCGACGTGTCGCGGACGGGTGCCCACCGGCGGCTAATCCCCCTTTTTCGGACGTTCCGTCCCTCTGTGGGTGGCTCCGGCGTAGGCCGCGGTCCGGTGATGTGCCCGTCCGGTCGAGGTGCGGGTGTTGGTGCGGGCGGCGACCCGGGCCGTCGGAAGGGCGCCGGTGTGCCCCGTCCGGGCGGCTGCGGCGGTGGCCGCGGCGACAGGTGTGACGGGTGCGGCCGGTGCGTCGGGTGCGTCCGGTGCGTCCGGTGTCGGGTGGGGGTCGGCGGACGGGGCGCCTTCGGTGGTCCCCTGGTCGTCCGCGCGGGTGTCCGCGCGGGGTGCCAGGCGGGGGCCCTCGCCGGTCGTGGGCAGACCGGTCATGGGCAGATGAGCCGCCAGCAGTCGCTCCAGATCGCCGCGGAAGGTCTCGAACTGGCCGGCGAGTTCGCCGCGGACGTACTGCCGGGTGGCCGCCTCGCTCTGGGCGAGCCGCAGCGCCGCGACCTCGCGGGTGAGGAACTCGGTGTCGTCGCGCATCCGTCCGGCGACGGCGCGATCCTCGGTCAGGCTGGCCCGATCCCGGTCGTCCTGGCGGTTCTGGGCCAGCAGGATGAGCGGCGCGGCATACGCGGCCTGGGTGGAGAAGGCCAGGTTCAGCAGGATGAACGGGTACGGGTCCCAGCGCATGAGCGGCACGGCGACGTTCAGCCCGATCCAGACGATCACGATGCCGGTCTGGATCGCCAGATACCGTCCGGTCCCCAGGAAACGGGCGATCGTCTCGGCTATCCGGCTGGCGTTCTCCCGGTCCACCCGGGGCAGCAGGGTCACCCGGCTGGTACCGGGAAGATCGAGCCGATCGGTGCGGGGCCGGCGGCGGCCCGTGTTGCGGGTTGCGGTGATGGCCATGACAGCTCCCCCTCCGCGCGCCGAGGAGATCGTCCGGGCGCGCGTTATTCGAGCAGGCCGCGCGCATGCTGAGCGCGATGCGACGGCCTCAGGTCGACTCACGATGCTGATCGACCGCACCTGCTCGTGCCCTGCCTGAAACGGACATCCAGCACACCCGACACACGCCATCGTGCGACCTGCGTGGGCGCGCGAATCCGCCCGCGGTGCCACGCCAGCCCGGACGGAACGCCCTGCGACTGTTCGCGGCAGCGGAACAGGACCCGGATCGCGACCACGCGCTGCTCACCTGGGTGAACGGGTACGTGGGAGGACCAGGATCGGCTCGCAGCCGGCCTTCCCAGGCAGTGCCCCGGGGAGTCGTCACCCGGGTTTCATGGACGTGGGCTGGGCGTCACCGGCCGCAGGCGCGAAGCGCGCTCGGGACCGGGCCGCCGCAGCCGGAGTCAGCCTCGGCTGTCGTCCAGGAGCAGGAAGCGGCCGTTACTGGAGCACCCGCCAGAACTCACAGCGGCCACCTCCTCGCGCTGGTCCTCCATAGAGGAAGTTTCGGGGGCCTGTCAAGGATAACCGCAGGGTGGATGCCCGGAACCGTCGGGTCTTCGTGATCTCCGTCGCCAACAGGGCGGGACGACGAAGGACAACATGCACCGAGGTTCGGTCCTGAGGCGTTGCACGCGTGGGCGGGGGTAGGCACCGGCGCGAAACGGCAGAGGTGGAGGGGTCGATGAAGGTCAATGGATGTGCTCGGTGCGGGCAGCTGGTCTTTTTTGAGAACTCCGTGTGCCTGCGCTGCGGAGCGCCCCTCGGCTTCGACCCGGACCAGGGCCGGGTCATCACGCTGGTCACCGGCCGATCGCCCCAGCTCTCGACTGCCACCGAGTCGTCTACTGCCACCGAGTCGTCAGTTGGCACCGAGTCGTCGGTTGGCACCGGGACGTCCGCTGGCAGCCAGCCGTTCGCTGACGCATGGTCGGGGTCGGCTACGGCGTACCTGGAGCTGCCGCCGGTGGCGGTGATCGCCGCGGCGATCGGGCGGACACCTTTCGACGGCGCTGGCGGGCAGGCCGGGGTCGAGGCGGTGTACCAGGTGGCCTCGCCGACGCTCGTGCGCCGGGTGACCGCCACGGATCTCATCGACCGGGCGATCGGAGTCGACCCGATCGCCGAGGACCTGCTCGACGGCGTCCCACCCGAGCGGCGGCGCTGGTTCCAGCGCTGTGCGGCCAGCGAGCGGGCCGGCTGCAACTGGCTCGTGCCGGTGCCGGCCAGTGCGGCCGACTCGTCCGGTGCGGGGGAGCTGTGCCGGTGCTGCCGGCTGACCCGGACCCGTCCGGCGGACGACGACCTGACCGGACGGGACCGGTTCGTTCGCGCCGAGGCCGCCAAGCGACGGCTGGTGGCGCAGCTGCTGGAACTCGGCCTCCCGGTCGTCGCGCAGCGGGACGACCCGGTGCGAGGGCTCGCGTTCGACCTGCTCAACAGCTCCGAACACGCGGTGGTGACCGGTCACAGCGACGGTCTGATCACACTGGATCTGGCCGAGTCCGACGACGCCCACCGGGAGCGGGTCCGCCTCCACCTGGGGGAGCCGTACCGCACCCTGCTCGGGCACTTCCGTCACGAGATCGGCCACTACTACTGGGAGGCCCTGGTCGGGGCCGACCCGGCGCGCACGGCCCGGTTCCGGGAGCTGTTCGGCGACCCGGACCTCGACTACGGTGCCGCCCTGGAGCGGCACTACGCCCAGGGACCGCCGCCGAACTGGCGGGACACCTACGTCAGCGCCTACGCGACGATGCATCCGTGGGAGGACTGGGCCGAGACCTTCGCCCACTACCTGCACATCCGCGACACCCTGCGGACGTCCGCGGAGTTCGGCCTCCAGGTCGCGGGCCCCGACCTGGCCGCGTTCGGAGTGCCCTCGAACAGCCTCTCCGCCGAGCCCGCCGACGTGTCCGACCTGTACGGCCCGCCTGATCCGTCCGACCTCACGAACCTCTCCGACGGTGCCGATCCCTGGAGCACGGCCGGTGGTGCTGGGTCGGTCGGTGCCGGTGGGTCGGTCGGTGCCAACGGATCAGCCGGTTCGGTCGGGCGGGCGTCGATCCGCGCGATCATCGATCAGTGGCTGCCGCTGACCTACGCGCTCAACGCCATCAACCGGAGCATGGGACGTGACGACCTCTACCCGTTCGTCCTGACCCCGGCCGTCCGGGCGAAACTCGGCTTCGTCCATGAAATGATCATGGACGGGGTGGGGTCGGATGGGGCGCGGCCGGATACAACGTCCGCAGCATCGGGATGAAGGTGCGCACGAGCGGGTCGGACGTCGTCGGTTCCGGCCCGCCCAGCACCACGAAACCGTGCCGTGCGTAGAGGCGCCGGGCCGCCGGGTTCCCGGGGGCCACCCAGAGTTTCACGGCCTCGGCGCCGACCCGGTACGACCAGTCGAGCGCCGCCAGCACCAGCGCGTCGGCGCCGCCCTGCCCGCGGACCCGCGGCGCGATCCACATCGAGGCCAGCTCCCGCAGCCAGGGCCGGTCCGACGGGGTCAGCCCCTGCAGCAGACCGACCGCCTGATCGCCGTGCTGGGCGAGGACGATCAGGTCGGTGGTCGAGTAGGTCGCGGCCCGGGCCAGGCGAGTCCACTCGTCGGCGGGCCACGACGACAGGACCTCGGCGGTGTGCCAGAAGGCCATCCCGGCATCGGCGACCGAGGCCAACCGCAGCCGGCGCAGCAGCGGCCCCTCGTCCGCGGTGATCGGTCGGACCAGGATGCCCCCGGTGCGACGAGCATGCGGGCCACCCGCGGGGCCTGCCGCTCGGGTCCGTGGCCGGCTCTTTGACCGTGGTGGGTCTTCCGGCTGTGGTCCGTCTTCCGGCACGTCGGAAATGTCCCATAGTCAGCTGGTCGTGACCTCCGATACGGAGTGATTGTTGTGCGGGTGACGCTCGATGTTGGGCGTAATCGGCGCAACCTTTAGCCCAAACGGCTCCCGAGCGACCGGGGGAACGCGGATACTGATCCACACCGGCCGGGTCGGCGGAGGGGTCATGTGATGGTGTTCCAACGTGGGTAGGCCGGTCTCACTGATCGTGCGGCCGGATGGTCCCTCCTGGTCGGCGTGGTCGCCGCAGTGTCCCGGGCTCGCCATGGTGCAGCCGGCCGCGGCGGAGCTGCGTGACGTGCTGCCCGAGGTGCTCGGCTGGTACTTCGGTGAGGACACCGAGATCGAGTTCCAGGTGCACCACGAGCGGGAGCTGCATGGTGTCGTCCTGCGGGTCGCCCAGGACGGGCAGCTCTACGACCGGGAGCGCCTCGCCGTACAGTTCACCGACGCGCTGGAGGAGTCCGGCCAGCTCGCGCGGGTGCGCTCCGAACCGGTCAGCGGCGGCGGTGAGGTCACCCTCGTCTGCGCCCTGCAGTCCGATCGCGTCTCGTGGCTCGCGGCCCAGATGGACGACGACGACGTGCTCGTCGCGCTGCTCCCCGTCGCCGAGTCGATCCTGTGGGCCATCCCGGTCGGTACCGGTGCCGGTGCTGATCGTGATGACACGATCGTCGCGCTGGGGGCGTACCCCGGTGACACCACCCTCGGCGAGGTCACCAGTACCTTCGCCGGTCCCCGCCGACATCTGCGGATCTGACGAGCCGCTCGGCACCGCGCCGGCACCCCGACCCGGCAGCCCTGACGGGATCGGGTGGGTGAGCATGACAACCATGCGCAGGATCGTCATTCTGGGCCGGGGCGGCGCCGGCAAGTCAACTCTGGCCACCGAACTGGGTCGGCTCACGGGGCTGCCCGTCATCGAGCTGGACAAGCACTTCTGGCAGCCAGGTCTGGTCGCGACACCGCCCGAGGAGTGGGCGGCCGTCCAGGCGGTTCTCGCCGCGCGCGACCGCTGGATCATGGACGGCGACCTGGGCCCCCACGACGTTCTCCCCGTCCGGCTGCGGGCGGCGGACACCGTCATCGTGCTGGACTTCGGCTTCGCCCGGTGCGCGTGGCGCGCGGTCCGCCGGTCGTGGGAACGCGCCGACTTCTGGCGCTGGGTCTGGAACTATCGGCGTACCAGCCTGCCCCAGGTCATCGGACTCGAAGAGCACTGCGGGCATGCGCGGTATGTGTGGAACCTGGCAGTCGAACAGCAGTCGTGGTGGACCCGCTATCGGGGAAAGCCGCCGACCCACCTGGAACGCTGCCGGCAGTTGACCGACGCGCGAGCGGAGTTCGACTGGTTGAAAGCCGGGTCGCAGACCATCCAGCAGCAGGCGTTGCGGGATTTCGACCAGGCTGTGCGGAACTTTTTCGGTGGGTCGCATCGGCGGCCGACGTTCCGAAAACGCGGCCAGTCCGAAGGCTTCCAGGTCGTCGGGAAGAACGCTCGGGTCGAGAAGCTGAACCGGCGATGGTCCCGCTATTGGGTACCGAAAATCGGTTGGGTGAAGTTCCGTGTATCGCGGAAGGTCCCCGGCTTCAAGTCCTACCGGATCACCCGCGACCGGGCTGGCCGCTGGCATGTGGCGTTCGCCGCCGTGCCCGTGCCGATCGACCCGCCCGGCACGGGTGAGGTGGTGGGCATGGACCGTGGGGTCGCCGTGTCCGCGGCCTTGTCGACGGGCGAGCTGCGGACCTGCCCGGGGCTGCTGCCGACCGAAACCGAACGGCTGCACCGGTGGCAACGCCGGCTCGCCCGCGCCAGGCGGGGCAGTAACCGTCGCGGGCGGATCCAAGGCTGGATCGCCCGGCTGAAGG